>NZ_JBSPKY010000014.1:0-207382 GCF_053848025.1 Mesorhizobium sp. 128a
GATCAGACCCATCGAACCAGCATGAAACGTTGAGCTTCGCGAAATGCAGGCACCGTGCCGCCCACCAGATTTTGTCCGTGTTTCCATGGTGACCAGCCGCGGCAAGGACGGGCGGTGGACGGCAAAAGGTGGTCAACATGATCGTTGGCCAGTCTTCGGTTACTGTTCAATCGTCGGTTACTGTTCAATCGTCGCTGAAGATTTTTGCTGGCATTGTTTCACTTTGGAGGGATGAGGCGGCACATGGCAACGCCAGCGAGCTCAGTACGGCAAACGCCGATGAAGCACTTCGACAATTGCTCCATATGTGCCAGTGGACCTCTAAAGAGTGGGATAGTCTTGTAAACTCCCTAGCCGCTGCTGTCGCCGGCGCGCGTTCTCGCTGTCCTACACCTGAAACTCGTCCGGCGCGCTCTGTGGCCAGCATTCGCGTCTCCGCGGCAATGCGGCTCCCCACTTAGGAACCGACATTTGATGCGGCCGTTCTCTGGACGCACTTCCCAGGAGGCGATCTCGCGGCGCCATGGCGCGCAGGCTTGCTCCGGCAGGCCTATGGACGTCCTGGGGGCTGTTCCTGCGGGAACTTGTCTTCATGGACGATTGCCACGGCCCGATCGAGGTTGCCTCTCACCTCGAAGCCGATCCAGTGGCCATCCATCAGGTGCGTTTGTCTCGGACAGGCGAGGAAATAGTTCCCCGCCTGCTGCGCAACAAAGTTGAGTTGTCTCCGCTCATTGATTTTAATCCCCTCCAGCGGGGTGGTGTACACTCCCCAGATCGCGTCCTTAGCCTTCAACTTCACTGGCATCTCTGACTGAGCATAGACCCTGGTCAGCATCAGGCCGTGCCAGAAATTGGAGGAGCCGTTGATGAATTCGATCTGCACCGACCATTGCTCTGGCACGATGATCGTGAGATTGCCGCCCCAGTAGCCGTTGAAGTCGATAATGTCGGTCCGGATATTGTCCCTGCGGTAGCGCTCGATTTGGTTCCAATCGGCAACAATCTCTATGGCCACCGCCTTGGCTGCGGGGTCGTTTTTGATCCAGCTCGGGACGAAAGGCTCCCCAGCCAATGCAATTCTAGGAAACAGTCCTAGGGCGAAGGTGAGAAGGACAAGGTGGGCAAAGCGCGCCATGGCAATCAGAGGCTCCTTCCTAGCGGGTGGCCGAGTGCAATGGAAACCTCGTCGGCCGCGAGTTGACTGGATCGGTGGATCGCCGACCCCGAACCGATCGTCAGAGGCCGGAAAGATAGTGAGCCATGGCAGCGATGTCTTCGTCCGACAAATTGCGCACCAAGGCCGTCATGCTGCGCATATTCGGGCGCTTGTTATCGTGAAAGTCGGAGAGGGTTTTGATCAGGTGGTCCAGCTTCTGATTTGCGACGCGCGGAGTGCTGGCGTATCCGACGAAACCCTCCCGGTGGCACGAGGAGGTGCACTTCTCCACGATGTCGAGCGCTTGGACGCGGTTGACGCTCGCTGCGTCGGCCGGGTCGCGGTAGGCGGGCCAAGGCATTGCGGAGAAGTAGGCCGCAAGCGCATGGATGTCGGCACGGGAAAGATTTTTCGCGATCGGGCCCATGAGGTCGCTTGGGCGCCCTCCATTGCGGAAATCTTGCAAATCTGTCAGCAAATTGGACTTGTGCTGGCCGGCTATGATCGGCACCTTCTCAACAACCGGCAGACCATCGGCACCGTGACACGTCGCGCAACGCCGGACCTTGTCGGCGATCCCCGGCGGCAGTGGCGCAGCATTGTTCTGCGCTCCAGCCGGCAGCGGATCGAGGGCTACGAGAGCGGCGATGACGAACGGAGCGAATGCGAGGCCCTCCAGATCAAGCTGAAGTATGATGCTGATCTTATCACGAGATGGAACCGAAGGCGACAACCCACCACCAGCAGGATGCCGCCAAGCAAGGAAGCGCCAGAAGCTTCACCGCTGCTGTGATCGCCGCAATCAGGAAACGCCAGCAGCGCCGGATTGCCGTCGTCAATGAACATGCCGACGAGCTCCTTGATGGCAAGGCGGACGATGCTCATCGGGCAGCTTATAATCCGTCGCTACGCTGGCCTGGGCCGCCGCATTATGCCCCATTCGTGCCAAATCAGCACCATGACGACCGCATCGAAGACGGTCAGTAGGAGCAGCCCCAGTGAGTGGGTATAGGAATAGCGGTAGACTTGGTAGACCATGAATGCGCCGAGCGCGACGAGAGAGGCCGGATACGCCCACAGCTTGCCGCGCAAAAGGCCTATAACCAAGAGCAGCTTTATGAGGCCATGGCTGAGGAGGTAGAAGGCGTAGAACTCCTTGCTGGCGACCGAGAAGTGGCTCGCCATCTGCGACAGATTGCCGGCTATGAAGTCATTCGGGTCTTCGATCAACTCATCCTGGGTGAAGGCATTGACCCACGATGCAATGGAGGCGGTGGTGACGATGTAAAGCAGCACCCCGCCACTACACTCGATCAAGGCATGAGCACCCTTAAGCCAGACGCTGACTTCAAAGATTTGATGAATGCGGTATTCGTCGAAAGCCTTCATGGGCAACCTCGCAGCCAATTAACGGAACGGACGACAAATGGATCAGCTACGTGCTACGTGCTCCTGCACCCCCGGCCAGAGCCGTTCGCGCATTTCCCGGTTCAATGTGATGAACGCTGAGCCGACATAGCGCCCTTGCCTCGCTCCGCCATCAGGGCGAACGCCGGCTTGCCCTGTTCGAGCACTTTGCCTTAGCCAGTTAGTTGAGTTTCCGCTTCGATATTTGCTGTCCTTGCGCTTCGAAACCATGCCCTCAACGGATGTCTGGCGGGATCAACTCGGCAAGGATCTCGCTCGGGTCCTCCAGTGCCATGTCGAGCACATTAAGATGCAATAAGTCGAAGGCGACAAAGTGCAGGTCGCGCTTAGTGATGGCTTTGCGTGCCTCGCGGGGGCATGAGCCGCTGAAAATGGACGCCTAGAAAGGCCGGCGCATCCCGAGGGACACGCGGGGGCCTGCTAAGATGCTTGCTGGGCGGCTCGGGCACGCCAAACCACAGGTCGACTTAGGTTCGCTTGGTATCGATCGTTGATACCAATCGGACGCCCGTGGCGTTGGTCAGCCAAGGACCATCCCAGCGAACACCACTGTAAACAGCAGTGATACCGGGACCGCTATAAGACAGCACAACTCGATGGTTTTTGTATCTTGCCCCTTGTCCATCTTCACCGTCTCGCTTTGTTTTGTTCGCTGTCACTCTGACGCTAACGGCTGCCCGACGGAAGCGGTTCCTCGCTGCTACCGTCAGAGATGCTGTCGGTGCTGTATATTAGCAACACCTTGACCACCCCAGCGCAAAAAGCCCGCCATCCTCAGGGCGAAGGTGACGGGCTCCTGCGATGCGTACAAAGAGCCCGCCGGCGTGGGGCCAGCGGGCAAAGTCTCATGGAGGCGCACTGGAGGAGTGGGCCAGTGCAACAAACCAATTTCGGAGGCGTAGGGATGTTCCAGGCATCCGGCAATTTGTCTTGGCCGCGCGGGCCGGCTATGCAGACGGAAACTGACACGCTCACTCACAGCCGGCGGGTCAATTAGCGCGAGCTTTATTAGTTTCGGAAGATTTTAACGAATCATTGACCGCGCTGTCCCAGAATGAGACGGCGCGGTCAAAGTGCCCACGAGGCTGCGCAGGCGGCTCCGGCAAACCAACCCCCCGCCGCAATGTCGGAGCCGCTCCCACCATTTGTTATACCAGCAATGGTTGAACCAACGGTTACGACACGGGCTCGCGGCTATCAACCTCCACAGTCCAATCGTCATTGCGCTTGTGCCATACGAAATCACAGCCGCGCAAAGCCTCCCGAAACGTCTCCGGGTCAATGCCCGCCGCGTTCGCCATTTCTGCGGCGTAGTTAGTTCGGCCATGTAAACGACGGCTCCGCTGGAAGTAGGTCGGGTTGTCAGGCCACACGCAATTTGCGCAGTCGTTCGGCGACGTAATGCCGTCCCGGCCCCTTGAGCGGCCTTCCTGACAACAAGAACCCGTCCAGCATGGAAAGCAGGTCGCGCACCGCGTTGGAAGAACAGAAATAGAAGACGGCCTTACCGTCGCGACGGGCATCGACAAGACCGAAAGCGCGAAGCTTGGCGAGATGCTGCGACAGAGCCGATTGGCTGAGTTGGACTTGCTTGGCAAGGACGCCGACAGGAACTTCGCCAGCGGCGAGATGGTTCATGATCAAAAGCCGTTTCTCATTACCCATTAATTCCAGGAATTCCGCGACGTACCCGGCATTGGCAGCAAGTCTTTTCGAAATCACCAGGTCAATGTCCTTTCCAAAGTCCGCAAAAAAGCCCGCTGAGCATGGAATTCTCTGCAGGCTTTTCGGGAACGCCGGAGGATTTGTGATCCGCGCCCCAGACCTCAATGCCGCGTCATTGATGAGGTTCCGTGTGGAATCAGAAAAGCCCGCTGCCGGACCTTGAGCGGTTAAACGGCAGCGGGCTCCGATGGCCCACGAGGCCGATCTACAGTGGGCAAGAAAGCCGTTCAGTCCACCGCAAGACGCCAGCTACGCTGACGCATAACGTGTTCCAACCGCGAACAAAAAAGCCCGCCGGGGAGAGGGCAGAGTTCTCATGGAGATGCACTGAATGCGCCAGTGCAACAAGCAATCAGCGAGAATTAGAGGCAGAGTTCCGAAGCCGCAAATTAGTGCGCCATGCAACAATTTCCCGATGACCACGTTCCCGCTAATCGCAGTGGAGGAATGACTATGGCCGACGACAAGAGCAAGACTGACAACCGGGACCGCAGCCAGGTTTCTGGCGACCAGGAATATGAGGTGGGCTACTTCGCCAGCAAATTTGGTCTCTCGATCCCGGAGGTTCGAGAGCTGATCGCCAGGCACGGCAATGACCGCGACACGCTTGAAGCCGAAGCTAAGCGACTGGGCAATCGATAACAGCATGACACGATATCAAGTCGTGGAACTGCGGGGCGACCAGGTGCTCAGCACTAACGTGATCGATGCACAGGACGCTCTGTCGGCGGTTGAGGAAGTTACCGGCAGGATCATCTCACCGAGAGCGCTGCAAGAGCATTGGTTCAGGGTTGTCGATGAAGGTCAAGGCACGGTGCACGAGTTCAGCATTGAGGAACACACGCCCGAGGAGTTCGTGAAATAGCAATGGGAAAACCTCAGACCAGCAACGACCCATGGTCGGACAGTCGCCCCTATGAGCTTGAAGCGTTCATGGAAAAGCACAACCTCTCAAAGGGTGCAGCCGAGGTGATTTTGCGGGCCAACGGTCCGTCCCACCACCGGTGCGACCATGCGGCAAAAGCCTACAACGCCGTTAAATTCGGCGACGCCGAGCTCAAGCCGTCGGCGCCGAGCATAAGGGGCTGAATCCGATGACGAAGCTGTCTGACCTCGGACCGCCCATCCCAGGCAAACTCCATGGGTCTGCCAAGCCCAACGCACACAATCACTTCTACCAGTGTACGGTTTGCGGCCAGCAAGTTGACATGCGCGACTTTCGGCAGGTGATGTGGCACGAAAAGCTAGATCATACCCCATTGGAGTTAGATTCCGTTGTGCGAAGTGATCTATCCGCGTGAAGTTCCGGGAAGAAAAACCCCGCCGGCCGGGAGCCAGCGGGGCAGATGCTGGGTGATGAACCCAAGGACCACTCGGAGGGGATCGAAGCGGCCAGAATAGGAACCTCGACCTCATCGTGTTGTTCCCAGCATATACAAAAAAGCCGCCGGTGTGAGCCAGCCGGCAGAAACAAGGAGCGGGCCCGTGACCAAGGCAGGACGCGGGCCCGGCCAAGTCTTGCGGACGTTGGCCAGCAGCAGTGCTGCCGCGTAGACACCCTATGGCCTTATATGCTGTTCCGCTAATACAAAGAAAAACCCGCCACCGTAATTCGGCAGCGGGCAATTGGGCTGAAGTGGCTGGAACGAGCCAGCAGGAGTCAACGAGCGGTGACGAAAGCCTGGCGAGTCTGAAGATGTCGGCAGGCTTTTTCGGGATCGTCGGAGGTGAATACCCGCGCTCCAAGCGCGACAGATTCCGCACAATCCTTTATCACCGCGTCCCGTCTTCCTGCCGCTCAGGCGCGTTGGTGTCGGCTGCAGATTTCATGGTCTTCATGCCGGCATCCGTGAACAATGGGGACATCTTTGCGGCATCCATCATCGAGCTCGAAGGACCGGGGGATCAATTTGTCCTGTTAATCGACGTAACCGCAAGGTTCGTTAGCTTGTTGTTGGTGGCTTTTTCCTGGTCGAGAATCTCGCTGAGCAACTTGTGCGCGTCATCATGCCCGAGATCCTTTGCCCATTCCCGCAGCGAGCCGTACCGGGATATCTCATAATGCTCGACTGCCTGACAGGCTGCCAGCAGGCCGGAATCGAGGGCCGTTCCTGACGCTTCCTCCACCAGTCCGTCGGCTTCCTTGATGAGGCCCTCTATCGCGTCGCACTTCTCGCCAGACGCCTTCTTGCCTATCGACTTGAACACCTGTTCGAGCTTCTTGATCTGTCCCTTCGTCTCCTCAAGGTGGTCCTCTGCTGCTTTCTTTAGTTTGGCGTCCTTCGCAGCCGCGGCCACCTTGGGCAAGGCCTTTGTAATCGCGTTCTCGGCGTAATACATGTCTTGGAGGGTGTGCTCGAAAATGTCGGCTAGAGTTTTCATTACAATGCTCCTTGCCCGAATTGGCTTCGGATGAAAGAGCGGGCGAGGCGAAAGGTTCCGTGCCCTTTCACGTGGGCACGAGACATCTTGCCCGGAAGTGGCGCTGGCTCCGAGTTACATTTAGCGCGTGGTCGTGTCGAACGGAATAGGCGCGAGTGATTTCCGCACCAAGAAGAAAAATTTCCGCCGGGCAGTAAACCCACAGCAGGATGACGAGCAGCTCCCGGCAGCCCCCACATGAGGACGCGATCGCGCTGGAGCCGATATACCAACCAATAAGCGAATTCCCCAGCGTGAACGGGGCAGCGGTCACAACCGCGCCAATCCCGTTCCCGCCGTTGCAAGCTTCGATTAGGCAAAATCTTGAAGATAGCGGCGAAGATGGCTGCGATCAGGACAAACGAAACGACCGCGTCGAATATGCCCAGGACGAATGCGCCAACCTCAATCCGAAGGACTAAGCGCTTTCAGAGGGCTGTGAAAAGGCGCGTGATCCCAGGATCACACGCCTAAATCAGGACGCGGCAAGACCGATTGGGTTAGCGTCTAATCATTCGGGCCACGGCAATCAAAATACATGCACCGATGAAGCCGGCGACAAGATAGCCAAGCCAGCCGGCCAATGATACGCCCAGCAGCCCGAGAAGGACGTTGGCGACGATGGCGCCGACGATCCCCAAAATGATGTTCATGAGCACGCCCATATTGCTTTTCATGAACATCTCTGCGAGCCAGCCGGCGATACCGCCGATGACGATAGCCGCTATCCAACCAACACCTGGATTTTCCATGTTTTCCCCTTCTCCTTGAACCGAAATTGGTTCGGCGGGAAAACGTGCGATAAACCAATAAGGTTCCTCGGGGTGATTACTGAGCTGCAATCAGGCAGTTCGCGTCGCCAGGCCCTGCCAACTTCCGCTTTACCGTTGGAGGTGGCGGCGTAGCAGCCTGATGTTGCGGTTGTTGGCCTTAAAATACACATCGAAGATCGATCCCAGAATAGGGACGCTACCTACAACCGTATCAAGCAATACGTTCCCTAACATTCTGGCGACCAAGGTCTTGCCAGCACCGCAGCTTCGGGCTCGCAATATGATGTAAACCGAAACGATGCCTGTCGCCGCATCTCCGAGTACGGGCACCAGACCCACCAGGGCATCCAATCCGAAACGAATTGATGTTCCCGGAACGCTCCAACGGGAATCGAGCAAGGCGGCCAACAAATCCAATTCGGCAACTACGCTTGCTGCCTTGGCACCCTGAAAGCCCTGCCCAGTTGTCCCAACTTTCGGGCCTGTACGCGTCCGCAGGTCTCCCCGGGGTATGGCCGTCACTCTAGACATTGTTTCGCCCAGCCGATTTGGCTTGCGTCTTACTCGGGGGCAGTTCGTCGAGCAGGGTTGTCTCATCGGAGCTTTGCGTAGGCCCGGGTGGCAGTTCACCGTTTGGCGTCATCTTGTTGACTGCCTCGGGCAAATCCCTGGTGATCCTGCTGATGAGTTCCTCGCGCGAAAGGCCGGTCTGCATCGAGAGTGACGTCAGCGTGTCATCGTCTATTGCCGCTTCTACGTCATTTGGCTCGATTGGCTGGTTCGGCCCACTGCCTACCCACGAGTCCACCTCCGATCCTGCCCCCGCACCTCGGAAGCGATCTAGGATATCGCCGAGCGCCGTCCCTGAGACCCCTTTGGAAAGCTGATCTAGAATCCCGCCTTGCCGGCCGTTTGGATCGCGATCTCCCGCCCCACGGATCATTTCGCCGATTTTGTCTCTATTTTGGTAGGCCAGAACGCCAAGCATCGCGATCGCCAGTCTTCCCAGATTCGCCATTGGTGCCTCCACCGTCAAAAGAGGAGAAGGGCTTAACCTTACAAAGGTTCCGCCAGCCACGACCTAATGCTTCTTGATCGCGATATGGGTAACGCGTTGAGTCATATGCAACGGCCATCGGCAACCTGTTAACCCGCTTCATTCTGTCGCCGGTGCTGCACGCAAGGACAGCAGCATGCCCTACTTGGCCATTTTCCAAACGCGCCGCGCCGCAATTCACTGTAGTTTCGGACGCAGGCATTGGGGGGCATTCATGACCCTTTCGAAAGGGGGCCGCACGACCCTCTGGAACCAAGACCCCCGAGTTCTGTTTTGACAGGGACAAAACCGAGGAGAACATCCGATGGCAGGCGCCGGTGAAGACGCTGATTTAATCGCCAGGCTCGCACATGAGCACGGCGTTTCCGACGACGCAGTCAGGGCTGTCCTTCAAGCCTTGCGCCGCGGCGGCGGAACCATGGCCCAGTTCAGCCATGCCGACTTCGGCGGAATGTCGCAATGGTCTTCCGGCATGACCATGGTCGGCGACATGTTCAACGACAGCCTTAAAGTAAAGCTCGATGCCATTGCGGGTGAACTGTCGAGGCACCTGCGCGAGCAACCTGCGGAGGACCGGGCCGATGAGCGCGCTGTCAGCTATCGCTCCGGGGCTTCTCGTCACGCCAGTTCATGGTGGCCCCAAGAGCTCGGTGATCCTTCATCTGTCGGATCTCAGAATGATATGCGCTACGCGGTGTTTCCCCTGAAACGTCGTCTTGTCATCGACGATCATGGCCGGACATACACATACGACACCGGCGACCACCAGATTTCCGGTGTGTCTCAAGCGCAGAGCACGGATTCCACGCTCACGTTCGTCAGCCAGCATGGCGTCGTGCGCGTCTCGGATCTCGCGCAGGCGAAATAAGCTCTGAGACGGCTCGTTCCTGAGATTGGACACATCGATGCAAACTGTTGCGATCGTCGATATCTCACAGCCCGATGTCCGATGGCCAGCTTTACGCCGCAGGCCTGGAAAATCATCAGAACGCTAGACCCTAAGAGTATTTTGGCGCCGATGAACGCACTGACTGTCTTCGGTTTTGCGCTGTGGCTGACCTTCGGCCTGATGAAAGATGAATCGCCCATCTTCATCCTGCAGAGGACCGTACTTCCAAAAAGCCAAGAAAGAAGCCGTCGCAGGCGCTGTCGACCAGCCAAGGCGCTCCGGCGATACTACGAGTTGATCTCCATTGGTGGTGCTCGGTTTGGATAGGACCTCTGTTTTGACCGTTCGATATAGATTGGGATGTGAACTCTCGTATGAGGTGAAAGCGCCCACGGTGTTTATTTTCAACCTGGAGGTGGCGCGATTGCTGCGACACCACGACTTGGTCGAACGGCTGACCGTCACGCCAGACCGTCCGCGTCGGACTTACACAGTTCCCGACATCCAGAATCGCTATATGAGTGTCTCAGCCCAGCCTGGCCCGCTGAAGGTCGTCTATGAAGCTGATGTGACACTCGACGTCTTTCGCGCCGATCCGGCAACGATTGGCGAGACCCCGCTCGACGCGTTCCCGCTCGACATCATGCCTTTCCTTCTGCCATCGCGGTTTGTTCCTTCGGACAGGCTGTCTGGATTCGCTAGCCGCGAGTTTAGCGATTTGCCGAAGGGGCACGGCCGCGTCACGGCAATTTGCAACTGGCTCTACGACAACATTGTTTATCGGCGCGGCTCTTCGAACGAACAAACCACCGCCGATGAGAGCCTCTTGCTCCGGGCGGGAGTCTGTCGTGATTTCGCCCACCTCGGCATCGCCTTCTGCCGTGCCCTCAACATTCCGGCCCGCTTCGTAAGCTGTTACGCCTATGGCCTGGAGCCACGGGATTTCCACGCAGTGTTCGAGGCTTATCTCGACGGCCGCTGGTGGCTCTTCGATGGAACGCGACAAGCCAACCTTGACGGGCTTGTGCGGATCGGCGTCGGCCGCGACGCGGCGGAGATTGCTTTCGCATCGCCATTCGGAGAGATCGAGGCCGGTCCGGTGAAGATCACCATCGACCACGCCGATGGATCTCCAGAGTTACCGGGTCGGACCACCGACGCCATCTCCACAGAAGAGCCGGCACCCAACGCAGGCGCAAACTGAGCCGCAGTTTCCCGAGAATTTGTAGCCGCGAGATCCGGCTTGATCGACGCCCGGCTCCGATCGCGGAACGCCTTATTTGACAGTGCCGCGACATGCCCACGCGACTGAAACGAATGACCTCGGCCCGTCCGGTCTGCCAGCCTCATAGGCGTCTCGGACGGCGGCATTTGCCTTGGTACGCATCGCTGGATCCAAGCCGGCGGCGTATTTACCTAGAGGCCCCTCTCCGGCTGTGATCGGTTCCCAGTAGTCGTCGAAAGACTGGTAATCCTTCCGGATCAGCAGTTGCGTCTGTTCGACGTTCTGAAGGCCTTGCTCGACGAAGCTTTGCATCATCTCATTGGGTTGCACCATGGGCTGGAAGCAATACCGGCTCCGCCATGCTCTCGCGTTCTCATCGACAACCGCGAGCGTGTCCAACATCATGCGCATAACCGGCATGCCGCCGAGATGGTCCCAAACGGCGGCTGCGACGACGCCGCCTGAGCGCGTCACCCTACGCATCTCACCAATCGCTCGCCCCGCCTCCGGAACGAAGTGCAACACCAGCAGTGCAAGTGATCGGTCGAAGTAAGCATCCTTGAAAGGCAGCGCTGTCGCATCGCCTTGCTGGATATGAATCCGTGCATCTGTGTTCAGCCTGTTGGCCTCCTCGACGAACACCGGCGAGAAATCCATTGCGGCAATCTCTCTCACGTTAGCAGACCGAAGGCTAGGCTGCCGGTGCTACAGCCTACGTCCAGGATGCGCTCCCCATCTGCCAGACCCGCGAAGTCAATAAACAGAGGAGCAAGCTGTTTGCTCCACCGGCCCATGAGCTGCTCGTTCTGTCGCTGGCGAGCACGGGAGTTGGCGTCAGTCCGCCAAGCCTGAGTTATGGTAGTGAACTATGGCATCGAGAACGGCCTCATAGATGCTGCCGTTGTCTTCCGTGATCTCTGCGGTGCTGATCCCCTGCTTTTCGGCATCTCGAAACAGTTCTTGGGTCGCGTTTGCCACTGAAATAATGTCGGACCCGGCCAAGGTCGGCACGTTGTCGATCAGCCATTGTTGCAAGAAGTCGGTGCCGCGTGTGCTCATTTCACATAAGCTCGCTGCATACATTAGGTTCCGCTACTTGACGCCAGCGTGGGCCGCTCCAGAGTCTTGGGCATGGCTCGGGCATATCAAAGTAGGCGATGAGGTTGCTGTCACTGCCATTGGGCGCGCGCGGGTGACGTCCGATCGCATCAGCGTGACCATCCCTCCCACGCCTTCCCACATTCGGTTGTCGATATGGCAGTTAGCCGACACTTATCGCCGGGCCGATCATCAGCGTAGAAGCCCGGCTATGTCGAACTCATCCCAATCGCGTAGGTCAGAGCCTGTTTCCTCATCTCGACTGCGGTCTGAGTGGTCTGATCCACGGGCTTTTTTGCGGGCGCGCTTCATGGCCGCCTGCCCTGCAGCACGCCGCCTGTTTTCGGCGGCCGTTGCAATGTCCTGCTCTCGCCACAGCGAAACCAGATCGCGATCAAGCACATCTTCAATATGCCGTGGGTCGAACACGTGAAAGGTGATCTTCCTGGCGCGGCCGCGCAATTTTACCATTCGTGTCCCGGCGCTTTCAAGGCGGCCATCCTTCAGCCAACGGTGCCGTTCGCCCGCCTTGATCGTCAAGATGTCCTCGACTTCGCGGGGGATCACCGGCAGCTCCTCGATGTCTTGCATCGCATTCGATATGATCGCGCGCGCGTCGGAGACGTCAGCTTCAACGCCTTCCGGTAGGCGCAAGGTCAGCACTCGGGATTCGATATTCAGCAACTTTCTCGCCGCCATTGGAAGGCGTGACCGCACCTCCAGGAAAATACCCCTCGCCCGCACCGAGGACCCTAGCGTGGCGCCGGGCGTCAGAGGCCACTCGCCGACCAGCTTCGCAGTTTCGTCGATTTTTCGCCGTTGAGGCATGGCTATCCCGAATTAAACAACTTTGCGTTTGCTAGAAACCTTTCCCAAAAACCGGCGTTGGGGGAGCACGGGTTGCCATAATGGCTGACCCTTTTGGGAGGAATTTGACATGAACCTTAAAAAACTGGTTTTCGCTGCGATGGCCCTTGCAATGGTTTCGGGCTCCGCAGTCGCAGGAAGTACGTCTGCACTCGACGATCCGGCGAAGATGTCTCCCTTCTTCACGGATGCCGGCATGAAGACCATGAAGTCTGAAGCCGAAGCGAAAGCAGCTTGGGCGGCCATGTCCCAGGAAGACCGTGATGCCATTATGAAGGACTGCGCCGACGCAACTATCGCCAAGGCGCACGAAAATTTCTGCAAGGTGGCAATGATGATGGGGAAGTAGGCCTTTCAGCAAAAAAAGCTCGCTGACCCCGTCGGCGGGCTTTCTCTCGCCGAGAGGTGATGGGTATTCAGCGAGCGCGCACATGGCGCGCTCGCTGATCCATCGGGCAAGAGCCTTCAATCGTTTTCCCAAAAATCCAGCAGCCTCGCATGGCGAAGTCTCTCTTCGCCCTTCAAGGTCTTCACCCGACCGACAAGCCCGGGTTTCAGCCACTCGGCCTTGTCCCTCTTGTGGCCTTTTGGCACCGGGCCGCCTACCTTGCCCTGGACGCGATCCCACAGCGCTTGCCGTTTGTCGGCCTTGAAGGCTACGAACGCCCCGCCCTTGTAGTGGCCGCTTTCAGCCATGATCACTTGCGCCGCTTTGCCGCGCTCGCGTTGCACCCCAATGATGTCCATCTGCTTTTCCTCGAAGCATTTGATTTTGCGCCAGGCGGTCGTTTTACCGCTTTGGTATGAAGTGCCCTTGAGCTTCGAGACCATGCCTTCGAGCCCAGCCTTGTCGACCAGGGATAAACAGCGTCACCAGTGCCGGGCATGGCTTCGCTGAACTGGATGCGCCCGCCGGTCGGAACCAGTTGTTGAAGTATCTCGCGGCGGTCTTCCAAAGGCATCCGGCGCAGATCATGGCCGTTGAGGAATAGCAGGTCAAACGAAACCAGATAGATGTTCGGCGACGGCCGGCGCAGGCCTATGATGGCTTGCAATGCGTGGAAGTTGGAAAGGCCGGCCTTATCGATCATTATGGCTTCGCCTTCGAGGATGAAGCTTTGCGCGTCGATCGCCGCCGCCTCTTCGGCGAGATACCGATATCGGGCTGTCCAGTCGAAGCCGTTCTTCGTGTAGAACCGGATGCCGTCTTCGTCGCTGATGACCTGCGTGCGATAGCCGTCGAATTTGATTTCGTGGCTCCACCCGTCGGCTACCGGCGGCGCGTCGAATAGCTCAGGCTCCATCGGCGGAATAAACTTGAGACGCATACACCCATACCCGCAACCCGTGATTCAATTAGTTTTAGCTAAAATAGTTCCGAACCGGAACTCACGCTGGTTCCGGTAAGAGAAAAAGCCCGCTGACCGAAATCAACGGGCTAGTTGAGGGCATGGACGCACTGAATGGGCCAGTGCAGTGACAGAATTTCGTCGGTGCCGAGAGGTTCCAGACAACTGACAATTTTGTATTGCACGCCGGCTCGCACAGGGCGGGAATCGGCGTGCATGCATCAGACGACCACGTATTTAGGCAGCTTTGTTAGCAAACTCGCCGGGTGAAGACCCCCACGACCTCAAACCCGGCGAGCCTAACCTGATCAGAGTATGCGATCAAGACCGGGATCAGCCGGCAAACGTTTATCAGCAAGTTTGATGCCGCCGCTTCTTTCCCGAATTGGCACGGGCACTGCTAACATCCGGAGATCGAGCCAACACCGTTCGAAGCGGCTGCGCGAGCCAGTCGCCGACGCTCGACGGCCTGCCAAGTCTTTTCGAAATCATCAGACCCATGTCTTGGCCAACATCAATCAAGCATTACCCGCCGGATCGTATTGCTGCTCCATAAAAAGCCCGCCGCCGGACCTTGAGGGGTTAGACGGCGGCGGGCTCCGATCGTCCACGGAGGCCGATCCACAGTGGACAAGAAAGCCGTTCAGCCCACTGCACCCTTGCAAACATCAGCGTTTCATTCTGGTTCCCGGCTCGACGTAAAAACCCGCCGGCCGAAGACGGCGGGGGCTCGTAAGTTGCGAGCCGCTCTATGATCGGCACGGGTTGGGAATGAGATTGGCGCCAAGATTCATAGCAAAGCAGCTTTCTTGGCCGGCTGGGATCGGTGGCTCGTCCGCGCCGGGATGAACCGGGGCAATGCACGGCTGAACAGCTACGCTCTCGATCGGTTACAGTTGGTTGCTGAAGATCGAGTGCTGGAAGTCGGATTAGGTGGCGGCGCAGCAATGGACCGGATGAATATGCCAGTAGATAGCTTCACCCCACGTGAGCCGGACGAGATCATCGCTGCATTGCATGGTGCGGGGTTCAGCCAGACCGAGATTCGAAATCCGAACTTGGAAACATCATAGGTTGTCGCGACAGGTCTGCGCTCTGTCCCCTTAAGGTTCCCGGGGGAGCATCAGCCCCGCCGACTTAAGTCGGCGGGGCTGATGTTGGGTGATGGGAACAACCCAAGGACTGTTCGGAGGGACGAACCGTCATATTAGGAACCTCGACCTCATGCAGTTGTTCCCTCGCATAAACAAAAAAGCCCGCCGGCGTGAGCCAGCGGGCCTGGTCAGACACCTACAGCCTCAAGGGGCCGATGAGGCGGAGGCGGGTCACCGATGCACTAGGACTTGCTGTCACAGTAGAGAGCCGGTCCGCTTTGTCAGTACAGGTTTTTGATATGTCTTCTTCATTCGCAGTGCTCCTCGCGTTAGTAGCGGGCTATTCGGGCTGGACCGGGTCGGCGCCCGATGGTGCAATTTGCGCCGTCAGGGTGGAGAGCCGCCCGCGCTTGTTTAGAACTGGCTTCTGATAATTTTTCTTCGTGATGGTCCCGGTTCGCCCTAGTGGCGGAAAATGCCTTGGGGTCACGCGGGGTGTCAGGACCACGAACCTGCCCGCCGCCATGAGGTGGCGGCGGGCTAGTGGGCAGCGCTTGATGGGAACCGGCGCGTAGCAACAATAGCTCGATCGAGAAAAGTTCCTATCTGGCCGACGCGACTTCGGTGGTTGCACAATTACGATCCCACCGGCCGGTGACCAACGCAGCCGGCCATTTCCTCGATCGCAGCTGACACCTACCACCCGGGTGGGGAACGTTTGATACTTTTAGCCGTTACAGTACATCGTACACAGGATGTGCTTGATGGTGATGTTCCGTGATCCAGCATGCAGGCAGGTGGCCGAGGATGGTCATCTGTCAGCCGACGAGAAGCTGTCGATACTTATTCCAGCCTTAAATCACCTGGAGTTGAGACGGACGACGTCGGTCCCGGCCAAAGCTACGGAGGTGTTGGCGGGTCAGGCTGGCGGCGCACTGCTAGCCTTTCTTCGATCCTCGATCTCCCGTTTAAGATCCGGGATCACGTCACGGCTGGTGTAGACAGCTCCCAAGTCCCGCCGCGGCTTTTCAAGCCGGCGACCTCGCCGCGCTCGCAAATCCATCTCTGCCGGCTCACCGTAAATTGGCGGCAAGCGTCTGGATAGCCTTATTCGTCTCGCTGATCCGGCTCTGGTTAAGGCGCGTGGTCTCGCAGCTGCACCACAAATGCGAGAGGCGGTGGCGGCTCCGATGCAACTGAATATTTTGTGGACGCGCTGTTCCGGCCAAGCGATCCCGTGAGGCTGGCGGCACCAGGGGCCGAAGGTGACGCCGCTGCTGCCGCGCAAGCCTCGCACATCCTTGTTGCAAGCTCAGCCGTCGGCGAGGTCTCCGCGGCCGATAAAACCTACCTTGGCCAAGTCGTCGCAGCGCGCACAGACCTTTCCTGGGCGGACGGTATGGCCCGGGTCGATGCCGCTCGCCCAAGTGGAGCAGGCGAACATTCCCCCCGCAGAAGGCTGCCGACACGGCTCGAAAAGTCGGCGCGACCTTCTCCTTGTTGGGTGAGCTATCTCTCATCATCGGGGCTTTCATCGCCAGTGCCGTCGCGGCACTGGGAGGTAGGTAGCGCCACGACGTCCTGTTATTGTGCAGTGCAGCAACGATATTGGTGCGAGCGCGTTACATCTCACGCCCTTCAACGCCGGGCGTCGAAAGGACGGGCCACATGCGAAGAATTTCCGATACGATCGCCCGCCTCAGGGCGCTACGCGTGCAACATAATATGCATCCCATCTCTTTCACATCCGCCGATCGCCTCTCCCTCCTCGATAATTTCGGCTCCAACCCCGGCGCGTTGCAGGCACGATACTATCGGCCAGTTGACCTCCCGGATGCCGCGCCGCTCGTCGTCGTACTGCACGGTTGCACCCAGAACGCCGCCGGCTACGACTCCCACTCCGGGTGGTCCAACTCGCCGACGAGACCGGTTTCGCGCTCCTCTATCCCGAACAGCAACGCGCCAACAACCCGAACCTCTGCTTCAACTGGTTCCTGCCTACAGACACTGCGCGCGATCATGGCGAGGTCCTTTCGATCCGGCAGATGGTCGAGACGATGATCATTCTCCACCGCCTGGACCGACAGCAGGTATTCGTTACCGGTCTTTCGGCCGGCGGGGCCATGGCCGCGGCGATGCTCGCCAACTATCCTGAAGTGTTCGCCGGCGGCGGCATCATTGCCGGCCTGCCCTTCGGATGCGCGACAACCGTTCCCGAAGCGTTTGATCTCATGCGCGGCCACGGTGGCCCGTCCGACCAAGAATTGCAGCGGCTTCTCCGGAAAGCCTCCAAGAACAATGGGCACTGGCCAAGGCTTTCGATCTGGCAGGGGTCCGCCGATCGCACTGTGGCATCCGTTAACGCGGAGTCCATTGCTGCGCAGTGGCGCGGCGCGCACAAACTCGACAAGGCGCCGACCCATTCGACGAGCGAGCGTGGACGAAGCAGGCAGGTCTGGGTTGACGAGGCTGGAGAAGCGAAGATCGAGGTAAATATCATTGCAGGGATGGGCCACGGTACGCCCGTTGGCGACGGCCTCGGCAATGCCGGCCCTTACATGCTTGACGTCGGTATCTCTTCAACCCGGGAGATAGCGCGGTTCTGGGGTCTCGGCGATTCCGACGACGCGAGCGCTAGATCCGCTTCGCCACGGTCAGTTACGCCAAGGGTCGAAACGACGCAACCAACATCTCATCTTCGGGCAGGGCCTAAGGAACCGGCGAAGGCCAAGCCTGCGGAACCGGCTCTAAATGACTTGCAAGGACCGCAAGCTCGAGCTGTAAAGGAGGTGATTGAGGATGCTCTGCGCGCGGCGGGGCTGATGCGGTAGGCGTAGCACTCAAGCCTTGCTCTCAGTGGATGTCTGAGCGAGGCCCACCTCTTGCACAATGGAACGCCGTCGACTTCGTAAGCGTTGACTGTCATTCAGCGAGTGGCCGCATGCACCTTGTTCAAATCCTGCTTCCCCGAGCCGACACCGGCGGCCAGCCTTTCCCGCGGGAAGATTTCGATCGGGTCAAGGAGGAACTGGCAAGTCGTTTTAAAGGCGTTACGGCTTATCTGCAGGCGCCTGCAGAGGGCCTGTGGCAGCAAGGCACGGAATCCGACAGAGACGACATCGTCATCTTCGAGGTGATGACGCAGGAAATCGATCTGGCGGACTGGCGCGATCGCCGCGTGGAACTCGAACGAAGATTTCGGCAGGACAAGGTTATCATCCGCTACATGCCGATGGCGCTCGTATAGGGTTGCACTATGCCTTCGACGTCGATCCGCAGAAGCGAATACGATCCCGACAGCGAGGTTCTCTCCCTGTGGTTCGTTGCGAGCGGCAAGCACTATGACTACGAGGGTGTCCCTGTGAAGGTCTACACCTCATTCCGAAACGCCTTCGCGAAAGGCCGCTTCTTCAATGACCACATCCGGGACCGGTTTCGCTATCGACTGATCTCGGACGATTAGCGGACTTCCGGGCCTCCGGCCTTTGGCGCGCCCAGCAGGCTAACCAGCCCTGCACTCGACGCGCATCCCTCTCCGATGCGAGGCTAGCCGTGATGCGACTCACGTGACTGCTTCAATGTTGGATGCGAGCTTGCCTTTTCATGCGGTTTCGCTCAGCGCTCACTAGCTCGTCCTCGCCTTCAAGGCCGTTGAGGAAAAGCTTAAGGATATGGCGTGCGATTGTCTGTGCCTGCGGGCTGCTAAGTGCAACACCATTTTCTGCGCAGGCTGTCCGACAGACGCGGGCGAGCATCTCCAGTTTGTCGGACATGACGACTTGACCAGGAAACAACATGGGTTTCTTCTCGCCGAAAAGTGCATTGGACGCTGGCAAGATGACTCCGCCTGCCCCTTGAGTCTTTAAAAAATGATATCGGCAGGCCGCTTTCATTCGAAATAGACGTTTGCGGATTTGAAAGTTTGGAAGGTGGTAATTTTCCCGCCCGCTCCGCCCGCCCTGGTTGCGCGCGCCGGCTGCCGAACGAGCCAAGGGCACGAACGTAGCATTAGAGATGCAATCTCAGGGACGCGTGACCATCATCCGCGCCTCGGCTGGTCGTACCCTTCCGGGCACCGAGCAGTGTAAACGCGGCCATGGCGATCACGGTACCTCCATTGCCCGCCCCCGCTGGCGTGCCCGTCTACCGGGCCGGGTCCCGCACCGGGGGGCGTGTCCTGATAAACGGGAGAAATGTGCACACAGGAGCGCCGATCAACCCTGAAGGCGTCAATTAGGAAGAAGGGACCTAACAAGCCGATCCGGCGTGGAACCGTCTGCCAAATCGCTAGTTCTATGAGGGCGGTCTCGGCAGACTGATCAACAGCTGGATCAATCCAGTTTGCTTTCGAATGTCGCTCACTTGCCGGCGGGTATCGCGTCAATCTGGGTGAGACCAAGTGAGGTCTCGCGTTGTGGTGCGGTGAGGCATAAAAATGACACCGAAAACAAAGTCGGCCACCATCAAACCCTACAGCGGGCCGGCCGGTGGCTGGGGGTCGGCGAAATCCGTCGCCTCGATTATCACCAGAGAACACGTCCCTTTAAAAGGGCCGAAACTGCTTTCGGTTCAGAACAAGCCCGAAGGCTACATGTGCGTTAGCTGCGCATGGGCGAAACCTTCCCAACCGCACCCGTTAGAATTCTGCGAAAACGGTGCCAAGGCGACGGCTTGGGAAATCACCTCCCGAAGGGCTGACCCTGCATTCTTCGCCAGGCATACGCTGAGCGACCTGGAGCGGTGGCCGGATCACAACCTCGAGGAAGAAGGCCGGCTGACCAATCCAATGCGCTGGGACCCAGCCACCGACAAATATGTCCCGGTGAGTTGGATCGACGCATTCGACGAGATCGGCAGAGAACTGCGCGCTCTGGATCCGCGCCAGGTCGACCTCTACACCTCCGGCCGCGCTTCGCTCGAAACGAGCTACATGTACCAGTTGTTTGCCCGCATGTACGGCAGCAACAATTTGCCTGACAGCTCCAACATGTGCCACGAAAGCTCTTCGGTCGCGCTTCCCGAGAGTATCGGCGCGTCTGTTGGCACCGCAATCCTTTCGGATTTCGAAAACACCGATTGCATTTTCTACATCGCCCAGAATGTCGGAACGTCGTCGCCTCGCCTGCTGCATGATCTTCAGGATGCCGTAGATCGAGGGGTGAAGATCGTCACGTTCAACCTGCTGCGGGAACGCGGACTGGAGCGCTTCGCCAATCCGCAGTCCCCGTCCCAGATGCTCACCGGCAAAGAGACGAAAATCTCGTCGGAGTACTATCAGGTGAACAATGGCGGCGACATCGCCGCATTGTTCGGCGTTTGCAAGGCGCTGATCGAAGCAGACGATGCCCTGAAGGCATCCGGTCTGAGCGCCGTCGCGGGAGATGACGGCAAACCGAAGGACCCTGATAACGCGGCCATGGTCGCCTTCGCAGCCTCAATGGCCTCCGCCGACAAAAAACACGTGCTCGATCATGACTTCATCAAGGAACATACGGCCGGATACGACGAATTCGCTCAGGCCGCACGAACACACCAGTGGGGCGAACTGGAACGTGTTTCGGGGCTCACTCGCAATCAGATGATGCGGGCAGCGGCGACCTACGCGAAAGCGAATTCCGTCCTGATGGTCTATGGCATGGGCCTGACCCAGCACCTGATGGGCGTCCAGAATGTTCATATGGTGTGCAATCTTGCGCTCCTGCGCGGCAATATTGGCAAGCCCGGAGCAAATATCTGTGCCGTCCGAGGTCATTCCAACGTTCAGGGACAACGGACTGTTGGGATCACGGAGAAGCCCGGCCTGGCGCCACTCGACAAGCTCGCCGAGCTCTATGAGTTCGAGCCACCTCGCTGGACCGGGCGCTCGACGGTCGAGACGTGCGAAGCAATCATGAACGGCCAGTCCCGCGCATTTATCAGCCTGGGCGGGAACTTTCTGAAAGCGGTACCCGAGACCGCCGCCATGGAGGAGGGATGGCGCAAACTGCGGCTGAGCGTTCAGATAGCAACCAAGCTCAACCGCAGCCACGTCCTGCATGGGGAGATCGCGTACCTGCTGCCTTGCCTGGGACGCATCGAGGTCGATGAGCAGACGACCGGCCCACAGGCCGTCTCAGTGGAAAGCTCGATAGCCCATTTCCATGGCTCACGCGGCAAGACAAGGCCCGCAAGCGCTGAACTTTTGTCGGAGCCAGCCATCGTCGCCGGCATCGCCAAAGCCACGCTCGGTCAGACAAAGGTTCCATGGGACACTTGGGTCGGCAACTATGCGGAGATCCGCAACGCCATAGAGCGCACTTACCCTGAAACGTTCAAGGACTTCAACAAGCGGCTTTTCAAGCCCGGTGGGTTCGCCAGGCCGCTGCCGGCACGCGAACGCAAATGGGTAACGCAAAGCGGGAAAGCAAATTTTATCACTCCTAATAGGCTGTTTCCGGAATTGTCGACAGCGCGGAGCAAGGATGTCCTGCATCTCGCAACACTTCGCTCCAACGATCAGTTCAACACCACAATCTATGGCTACAGCGATCGGTTTCGTGGGGTCAATGGTACCCGCCAGATCGTCTTCATGAACCCTAATGACATTGAGCGCCTGGGTTTCGCGAACGGCGAGACGGTCGATCTCACAACGGCCATCGATGAGACCACCGTGCGCATGATCTCAGGATTGAGGATCGTTTCGTACAATATCCCGAAGGGATGTTGCGGCGCCTACTATCCAGAGGCAAACCCGCTCTTCCCCCTGGCCCACCACGACCCGAAGTCGAAGACGCCTTCATACAAGCTGTTGCCAGTCCGGCTTAGCCGATCGCAGTTAACTCCAGATAGTTGACCCCCTTGTGGGAAGAGGCCCCCGTGTCGGAGAGGGTAGTCGAAAATTTGAAGCTCGCATTGGTGGCCGGGGGGCTTTTGCTCTTCATATGTGCGGGCGGCCTGCTCGGTTGGCTCCGCCAACCGAGAGAGCTTCGTCTCGACCCCCCTGCCGCGGCCGACCTTGACCAGTTTCGGCTTATGCACAACGGCATCAGCGGAACGCCGCCGCAGAGTTACTTCGCGCTCGGCAAGCCTTACGAAGCGGACGCTTATAATCTTAGCCAGGGCAAGCGTCTCTATTCGTGGTTTGGATGCCCCGACTGCCACGGCGACGGGCGGGGCGGTGTCGGCCCGAGCTTTCTTGACGGCTGGTGGCTTTACGGGCCTGAGATGGTTTCCATCGTCGCTTCCATCCGGGACGGCCGGCCACACGGCATGCCGTCTTTTCGGGACAAAATGACGATCGAGCAGATATGGCAGCTCGCCGGATATGTGCAAACGATCGGCTCCTATACGCCGAAAGTGGCGGCCCCCAGTCGCAACGATGACAAGCACAGCCGCCCGGCGGAGAATCGCGGTCCAGCAATCATCATGTTCGATGAGGGACCCACCGGCGCTCACTTTGACCAGGGACCCTCGCCTTGAGACTCGCCCGCGCCATGCCGATATTGATGGTGGCCTTGGCTTCCGGCTGCAGCGGCAATCAGTCGGCGCTCGATCCAAATGGCGCGCCCGCCGTCCACATCGAACATCTGATCCTGGCCATAGTCATCATCTGTACGGCGATCTGGGTCCTGGTGATGGTTGTACTTGCCGTGGCCGTGCTGAGAAGGCGCCCCGGGTCAGCGGAAAAACCAACTTCCGAGAAGCGGCTGACAACGATGGTGAGTGCCGCGGTGGTGGCGACCGCACTCATCATCGCCGGTTTTACGATCGCTAGTTTCTATACCACGCGCAACATTGGCGTTCCTGAAGACGCCGCCCCTACCGTAACGGTCAGGGGACAGCAGTGGTGGTGGCAGGTCTTCTATGCCAGCTCGGGTTCGACCCCGGGCTTCCAGACGGCCAACGAAATCCACATTCCTGTTGGAAAGGATGTGCACCTCAAGCTTGAGAGCAGTGATGTCATTCATTCGTTCTGGGTGCCTAGCCTCGCGGGAAAGCAGGATCTGGTGCCCGGACGCTCGAACGATTTGCTGTTGCGCGCGGAAAAGCCTGGCGTCTATCGCGGGCAATGCGCCGAATTCTGCGGCCTGCAACATAGCCACATGGCAATCATGGTCGTTGCCGAGCCGCCCGCGGACTATGAGCGCTGGGCGGCCGCACAATCTGGCAATGCCGCAACGTCTGCCGATCCGGACGCGAGAGCGGGACAGGCAATCTTTCTGGCAAAGCCCTGTGCTGCCTGCCACACGGTGCGGGGCACCTCCGCCAGCGGCACGACCGGGCCTGACCTGACACATATAGGAAGCCGGCAGACGATCGTTGCCGGGCTCATGGAAACCACCCGCGGTTCGCTCGCCGCCTGGATTGCCGATCCACAGACGCTCAAACCCGGCAACAATATGCCAATAGTCCCACTGACCAGCGCCGAACTGCAGAACATCTCCGCCTACATGGAAAGCCTGAAATGACGCCCGAGGACGACCGCGATTCCCGTGACACGGCATTCGAGGCTGCCGAACTTGAGCGGCGCCTAGCGGCGACGTGGGCCACACCGCCGGGCCTCGTGGGTGCTCTCTCGACGGTGGACCACAAAATCATCGGGCGGCGCTACATCACCACGGCCTTTGTTTTCCTGGCGCTGGGCGGGCTGTTGTCCTTGCTGATGCGCTTGCAGCTGGCCCAACCCGAGGCCCGCTTCATCGGGCCCGACCGCTACAATCAGATTTTCACCGTGCACGGCACTAACATGATGTTCTTGTTTGCCGTGCCGGTTATGCAGGCGATGGCGATTTACCTCGTGCCGTTGATGGTGGGCACCCGAAACATCGCCTTCCCGCGCCTCAATGCGTTTTCCTACTGGATCTATCTTGCGGGTGGCCTGTTGCTGTGGATCGCATTCGCGATCGATACCGGCCCAGATGTCGGATGGTTCGCCTACGTGCCGCTCGCAGGGCCTCAATACGCGGCTGGAAAGCGGACCGACATATGGGCGCAGATGATCACCTTCACCGAAGTTTCCGCGCTCGCCGTCGCCGTCGAAATCGTGGTGACCGTGTTCAAGCAACGCGCACCTGGAATGTCGCTCGACCGGATCCCGTTGTTCGTGTGGTCGATGCTGGTCACATCGTTTCTCGTCATCCTCGCCATGCCCGCGATCATGATCGCGAGCACGTCGCTTATCCTCGACCGGCTCGTTGGAACACACTTTTTCAACCCGGCGGAAGGCGGCGACGTGCTGTTGTGGCAGCATCTGTTCTGGTTCTTCGGCCATCCGGAAGTCTACATCATCTTCCTGCCGGCGGTGGGCATGGTATCGACCATTGTCGCCACATTCACGCGCAGCCCCGTGTTCGGTTATCTGGGTATGGTAATGGCGCTGGTCGCCACCGGCGTTCTGGCGTTCGGGCTCTGGGTGCATCATATGTTCGTCGCCGGCCTGCCGCGGCTCGGCGAAAGTTTCTTCACCGCCTCAAGCATGGCGATCGCGGTTCCGGCCGGGCTGCAGATTTTCTGCTGGCTTGCGACGATGTGGGCGGGAAAGCCGATCTTCAAGACGCCGTTTCTGTTCGTCTTAGGCTTCATCGTAATTTTCGTCATAGGCGGCATGACTGGCGTCATGGTGGCGTCCGTGCCGTTCGATACCCAGGTGCACGACACATATTTCGTCGTCGCCCATTTTCATTATGTCCTGGTCGGCGGCGCGGTGTTTCCCCTGCTTGGCGCGATTTACTACTGGTTTCCCAAGCTAACGGGCCGCATGATGAACGAGACAACAGGGCGCTGGGTATTCGGTCTGATCTTTACCGGCTTCAACCTGACCTTTTTCCCCATGCATATTCTTGGACTGCGCGGCATGCCGCGCCGCATCTATACCTACCAGCCAGAAATGCCATGGTCCGGCCTGAACATGTTCATCAGCCTCAGCGCGATCATTCTTGCAGCCGGTTTCCTTCTGTTTTTCATCGATGCGATACGCAGCGCCAGAGCAGGCGCCACCGCCTCGGCCAATCCCTGGGGGGCCACCACGCTTGAATGGGCGACAACGTCGCCACCGCCGGCCTATAACTTCGCCAAGCTACCGCTGGTGGATAGCCTTGAGCCGATACATGACGACGCGTTGCTTCCCGCCGCTATCGGCCTGCGCGTCGACCGTCGGGAATTGTTGATCACCAGCGTGGTTGAAGCGGCGCCGGAAGCGCGGGAGTCATCGTCCGGCGATTCGATCTGGCCGCTATGGGCGGCGCTGGCCACAACGGTGGCGTTGATCTGGTCGATATTCAGCCCCTGGGCGGTCGTATGGGGTTCGATACCTATCGCGATCGCGCTGATTGGCTGGTTCTGGCCAAAGGGCGTGCCGGAGGATGATTCATGAAAGACAACGTCGTCCTCGACCTGGCAGAGCTTCCGCCGCATGGCCTCGGCACTGCGAGCCAATCCTGGTGGGGCACGCTCGCCTTCATGCTCATTGAGGGAACAGGCTTTGCGCTTTCGGTCGTCGTCTATCTCTATCTCATGAGCCTGGCACCACGCTGGCCGCTGGAGGCCGGACCGCCTGACCTGCTCGCCGGGACAACCCTGACAGCGCTACTCCTGGCAAGCCTTGTTCCCAACATCTTCCTCGCCCGCTGGGCGCGAAAGCAAGACCTGCTGAAGGTTCGCGTCGGCCTCATCGTCATGTCCTTGCTGGGGATAGCACCGCTGATCCTGCGCGCCTTCGAATTTCCGGCCATGCACATCAGGTGGGATCAAAACGCCTACGGCTCGATCGTCTGGGTCATGCTCGGCCTTCACACCACGCACATACTGACCGATCTGATCGAGACGCTGGTACTGACGTGTCTGATGTTCTCACGCCATGGCGATAACCCACGACGCTACGGAGATGTCAGTGACAATACGATGTACTGGAACTTCGTGGTCGCTACGTGGTTGCCGATGTATGCCTGCCTCTATTGGGTGCCACGGCTATGACAGCAAATCGGCTCCGATACATCGCACTTGTTATTCCCCTCTTGGCGTGGGCTCTGAGCACACAGCTGGGGCAAATCACGCCTTATGAGGACTGCCAGCAGGATGTCCCCTGGACAGCGCTTGCCAGTTGCTTCCTACTTGTGGTTTCGATTGTTGGCCTCGCCGGCTCGCGGGCCACGTTGACGGGGTTGACCAGGACTGAGCGATTTCTCGTCAATGCCGGTTTTCTCATTGCGCTGGCCTTTGTTTTCGCGCTGTCATTGCAGGGAGCGGCGACGATGCTGCTGGACCCATGCCAACGCTGATCTGCGCGCTGCTTTCTTTGATAATCGCTAGCCCGGCGATGGCTCACGGTGACGAGCCGCATGGGTCTTGGCTTCCCTGGACATTCGATCCTTGGATCGTCCTGCCCATTGCGACGCTTGCCGCGCTTTACGGCGTGGGCGCCGCAAGGCTGGCGAAACGAAGCCGCCGGCCGAGCGGCATGCTTATCCGCGTTCTGCTCTATTCCTGTGGCGTGCTGACATTGGCGGCAGCGCTGCTGTCGCCGCTTCATTGGCTGGGCGAACATCTTTTTACCTTTCATATGATCGAGCACGAGATTGTCATGGCCGTGTCGGCACCCTTGATCGTGCTTGCGCGGCCAGCAGGTAGCCTGCTGTGGGGACTACCCGCAGGAGGCCGACGCATCGCCGGATCGCTGATGCGTACACCGCTGATCCGCGGGCCATGGGATTGGTGCTCCAGTGCCACAAAAGCAACCATCATCCATGGCCTGGCTATCTGGGCATGGCACGTGCCGGTGATGTTCGACGCGGCCGTGACCAACATCGCTTTGCATCGAATTCAGCATCTATGCTTCTTTGCGACAGCGATGCTGTTCTGGTGGGCGATTGTCTGGCGAAGCCATTACGGTGCCTCGGCCTGGCATCTGTTTGCAACGATGATCCACACCAGCGTTCTGGGTGCCTTGATGGCGCTCGCTCCCCGGGTACTCTACGTCGCGCAAACCCAAACTGCGATGGCCTGGGGGCTGACCCCGTTGGGGGACCAGCAACTGGCGGGCATGATCATGTGGGTGCCAGCCGGCACGATCTATGCGGCCGCGGCAATGACGATGCTGGCGCTCTGGATTCGTGGTTCAAGCGGAAGAAGGACGCAAAATGCCTGACTCGTTTGCGCCGCCAATTGCCCGCGCCGTCTTGATTGCTGCAGGCCTGGTGGCTGTATCGGTCGCGTTTGTCGCCGTCAACGTCACGCGCGAGAAGCGCACCCAGGCGGCCCTAGCCAAAACTATCTCAGGCGGCGATCCCGGACGCGCTCCAGAAATCTTTCGCCGTTACGGTTGCTCCGGTTGCCACACGATCCCCGGCATTCCCGGCGCGGACGGCCAGGTCGGCGCGCCGCTGACCGGATTGTCAAAGCGCGTCTACATAGGCGGCGTGCTTGAAAACAATTCCGACAACCTCGTCGCATGGATCGTTTCCCCCCGGGGCTTTTCTCCGCGGACAGCGATGCCGGCAACAGGTATCTCGTCGCAGGAAGCCAAAGACCTCGTTGCGTACCTCTACGCGCACTGACCCGCGATCCCGGTGAGACCTGCTCGTGTGAACAGCCGCTTCAAATTTCTCGCGACTGCCTCACGGGTGAGGCGTGGGAATTGGCGGAAGGGCTTTGATATAACGTGCCATCGCCTGACGATCGCGTTCGGAAAGCATTGCTGTATTGGCGACGACATCGGCCATGGATGATCCCACACGACCGTGGTTGGGCGTCTCGCCGGTTTGAAGCATTGTGGCGATATCGTTTTCCGTCCAATCGTGCAATTTTTCCTGCGTGATGTTCGGGACGAAACCCGTACCTTGGGGATCGATACCACCGGCAAAGCGAGTGTCTGTTTTGATTGCCCCAGCAGCATTGCGAGTGGAGTGGCACTCGGCGCAGTGTGAAATGGTCTCGACGAGATATGCGCCTCGATCATGCACAGGATCTCCGTCGAGATGCGCCGGAGTTGAGCCTTGTCGAAAGAACATCATTTTCCAAATTCCGACGGACCGTCGGATGCTGAACAGGATCGCAGGCTGATGCGGTGGGGCGCGCCCCTTTACCTTCGGAAGCGTCCTGAGATAGGCGTAGAGATCCCTGACATCTGCAGCCGTCATGCCCGTGAAGCTCGTATAGGGAAAGGCCGGATAGTAATGGTCCCGTTCTGGGGACACCCCGCCAATAAGCGCGTTTGCCAGGTCGGTGACGGTCCATGCCCCGATGCCATCCACGGGATCCGCGGAAATGTTGGGAGGCCGAAAGGTCCCGAACGGTGAAGCGAGCGCCATACCCCCTCCAAGCTTCAGGCGGTCGGACTGTCCCGGTGTTGCGTGGCAGGACGAGCAATCACCTTCGGCGAAGACCAGTTCACCGCGCGCGACATCGCCCGGTCCTTCAAACTGGCGATCCTTTTCCGAAAACGGTGGCCGCGCTGCTGACATGTACCACAAGACGGCGGCGCTGGCGCTTGCGCACAGGAAAAACGCAAGAGCAAATTTCCACGCTGTGCTCCATGTGACCATCAACGCGCTCTTGGACGACCGCGCCTCGTGCGTACCTTCAATTTTGACCTTCATGGCGGAAAGCTGCTCGAGGGTGCATCGCAGCCGTGGCCTGATTGGGTCCGAAATATCGAGCTTGTCCGAGGGAATGCGGTACAGGCAATCGCGATGGCGCAGACCAAGCAGGTCCAATACCGCGGCGCCGATACCCGAGGCAGAGAGCCGCTCGAAAACAGCGAAAATGCCGACATGGAATTCAGTGACCACGAGAGCATCGCCGTCACGCTCCGCGCATATGTCCTCTATGTGACCGACGCTTCTGCCGCGTAGCGATAACACCCGTCGACCCGCAAGAAGTTCGAGGTTTACAGTGACCATCCTCAGGCTCCCGGGATGCGGCCGATGACGTGATCGCGCAGCCAGTTCTGCCAATCGAAGATCGCCGTCCGATGCACGTCAAGGTCTGCCTTAACGTCGACGCCGATGTCGCGCACCTTCTTCCAAGGTATCCGGTGGGGCTCGGCGTGACGTTCGCCACCAAGCTTTGCCGCGAGCCACACCATCCAGCGTCCGGGCCGTGAACCAAGGCGGCGCGCCAGGGTAATTGACCCGAGTTCTATCGCAACAATCCTGGGCGGCCTGTCCGGCCTCAACTCGGCCGTGATCCCATCCACCTTGCCGATTTTGACCCCGTTGCGGTCAACGACCTGTTTGTCCAGTAGATCGCGCAGCAGATCCATCACGAACCTCCGAATATCTGCAAGGGAATGGCCACCACGGCAAGGACGAAACCGAGCGCGATGATCAAGATCACAGCGGCGTTCGAAATCATGCCATTGCGGTGCTCGCCGACATACCGCTTATCGTTGAGCAGGAAGAGGAACGGGACCACCGTCAGCGGCAGGCTGGCGGCCGTCACGGCCATGGAGAAAATGGTGAGCTTCAGCGGGTCGA
Source organism: Mesorhizobium sp. 128a (assembly GCF_053848025.1). Classification (NCBI taxonomy): domain Bacteria; kingdom Pseudomonadati; phylum Pseudomonadota; class Alphaproteobacteria; order Hyphomicrobiales; family Phyllobacteriaceae; genus Mesorhizobium; species Mesorhizobium sp. 128a. Next base: position 29,536 of record NZ_JBSPKY010000014.1, read on the forward strand.
GGCCGAGCGTGATCGGTATGGCGGCAAAGAGCAACGACAACGTATAGACGCCGCAGAAGGCTGGGTCATCGCGAGGTTTTCGGTCCTCGCCCCACGTCCATCCGAAGCCTTGCGCGACGAGATAGGCCTGCTGCAAGCCGATTTCGAGTGCCGCGCCGAAACATGCTATGGCAAGCGAGGCCACGAACAGGACAAATCCCCAAAAACCGAAGACCGGGATCAGCATCAATGGCAGTTGATGATAGTCGTTGACCTGGTTTATGCCATGGGCCCCGAGCACAAGCGCGGATACGATCAGCACGCCGACCGAGATTGTGCCACCGAAACTCATGCCAAGCCCCGCTATGGCGCGATTGGTGCCGAGATAGGTTTTGTCCCAGTGATCCTCGACCGCGCCCGAGGAGTAGAACATGAAAAGGTATGGCGATATCGACGCGCCCAGAATGCTGACAGCCATGAACCAGTAGTTCGCCGCGTCATGGTCCGGCAGGCTGGGCATGGCGCCGGCAGCAACCTGTGTCCAATCCGGTTTCAGCATCACCGCCGCGATTACGAAGCAGAGGGTGACGAGCCCGAGTATGGCAACGCCCTTTTCGATGAAACCGAAAGTGCCTTTCCAGAGGAATAGCCACGCCAGGAACGCCACCGGCAGAGCCCACCACTGAAAGCCAAGCCCTGTAGCAAACTCCCCCGCAATGGCGACGCCACCGATCTCTGCCGACATCACCAGGAAGTTGACCAGCAAGGTGGCCAATAGCGGCCAGAGGAAGGCCTTGAAGCCGAACCTCTCACGGATTCCATCGGTGATTGTATGCCCGCTAACCGCCGCGAATCGGCCGGCCATCTCGACCAGAAAGATGATGCAGATGGTGCCGAGGAGGATTGCCCAAATCAGCTGGAAGCCGAACGTGGCGCCGGCTTGCGCGGCTGTCGCCATCGATCCAACCTCGAGGAAACCGCCAACACTGGTGACGATGCCGAGCGAGATTTCAAGCAGCTTCTTCATGATTTCGGCGCGACGTATCTGGCACGGGCGGCTGCCAGGTCCGTTGCGGCTGCCTCAAGTTCCTCGAGACCCTCACTCACCTGCCGCGGGTTGCCAACCGCGACGCCCGCCTGGGCGCGCCTTGCCCCGGCCGTCAGCTGGCCGACTGCTGCCATGACGCCCCGCCGCTCGGGGGTTTCAGGAGAATTGTCAGACTTGATCTGCCGACCGGCTTCGGCCAGCGTATCGGCCGTCGACTGCAATGTGGCCGATGCATAATGTGAAGGGGCGGCGCCAGCGGACCAAATGGCCACGACCAAGGATGCCGTCCGCGATGCCGACGCCGCAATTTTTGCTTGCTGCTCGATAGGTTCGGAAGACGAACACGCGGACAGAGCCAGGATGGTCAACAGCAGGAATGAGCGGTAAAATGGATAGCGGCCGTGTTCGATAACGCGCAAGGTGAGTTGCACGGCATCCATCCCAGCTCTCGTTGGGTCAACATCGTTTCCGCCATTTAGGTACGGGACGACGGACATGAACCCGACCCTTTCAATCTAACGATGGTGAGCGTAACCGGCGACACCGGGAACCCCGGACAGGGGATTTTCGGCTGCTTGGAAAGCGGATTACATCGCTCGGCAATCCGTGCCTTGACATATCGAATGGATACAGAACGGCCTGGCTCCCACTGCCCTGCCCCCCAGGGTAAAACTCCAAAACGTTCGCCGCCGACACCGCGGCGCGTTGTCTAAAAAGTTTGGCAAGTCCAGGGCGGAGGCCGTCGTTTCGATGCGAGGCTAGATCGTCGAGAAATATGAGGAGCTTCATAGGCGCACCCTTCGACGCTGAGCCTTTGCTGTTCCGGCTCGGTTTTCGAAGACCCGGTGGGGTATTGCATCTCGCCGTCCACTGCTCGGCGCTATCTGCGTGGTGGGTCCTGACCGTCGGACTGATGTGTCTTATCATCCACGTCTCCTACTGGGCGCGTGAGCCCGGCCCCGCCTTTCGGCTTCTTGTTGCCGGCCGCGTCCTGAGAAAACGCGTCCGAGGGATCCCGTCCGGTTCTGGCTGGGTACTTCCTTGCTCCAGTCTCGCGATGGTTTTCGTTGTCGGACATTTCGACCTCCAGGTGATGATTGATAACTACACCAGACGCCAAGGAGTTCCGCGCGTTGACGGAACATTCCTTTTGAAAGGTCGTTGGCCTGCAGGAGATCGTGAAAATGGCCAGCATCAAAACCCTGAGGAAATCTTAAAGGAGCCAGAAAGGTCCGGCGCCAAGATCGAGCGCAAAGGTCTAATGGACAATGATCCCAGACAAGCTCCGGTTGTTCCTAAAACGGCGGAGCAGCGAACGGCAATGTCAATCCTTCTGCCGATCCGTTCTCAAATAGGCGGAGCGATGCACGGCCGGTAAGCATAAGACACCGCGCCCAACCGACAACGCGGAATAGCCATGCCGCCCAAACCAGAGCCGTCTGAGGACCCGCCGATATACGCACCAACCTGGACGCCGGACGTGCGTGAACCTGATTCCGCTCTTAACTGCCCGTCCCCACCCCGACGAAACCCGTGAGCCGCCAAAGCGAGCTCTGACATGAACGGCGATGGTGTTGATGCTTGCCTTGCCGGCGGTCCGCTTGGAGGGGAGGCAGATCGTTACGCCGGCAAGTGGGTGCACAAGTCGCCAGCCGGCGCGTGCTGGGCCGGCTGGCGTCCGGTCGATGCTCTATTCGGCTGCCTGCAAATTGATCTTGCTTTCCGCAATCTCGGTAAGCTTGCGATCGGTCGCCTGTTCTTCCTTCAGGTTCTTGGCCAGAACATTGGCGCAGTCGCTGCGGCCGAGTTGTTTGGCCCACGCGATGAGCGTGCCATAGCGTGTCATCTCGTAGTGCTCGACCGCCTGCGCCGACGCAATCAGCGCCGCGTCTAGAACCTCCTTGTCGTCAACGTCCCCGCTAACGTCGTCTGCTTCTTCGAGGATGCCGTCTATTGCCGGGCAGTTGACCTGCTTGGCCTTGATGCCATGCAATTCGAACACCTGCTCGACGCGCTTAATATGACCCTTGGTCTGTTCAAGGTGTTTTTCGAATCCCGCCTTCAACTGTGGATCGGTTGCCTTCTCGACCATCTTCGACAACGCCCTCTCGATCTGCTTTTCGGCGTAATAGATGTCCCGCAGCGTGTGCACGAAGAGGTCGTCGAGTGTCTTTATGTCCTTCGAAAAGAAGCCCATGGCCTTCCCTTTCGTTGCTCTCAGGGTGAATTTCAGCAGCGGGTTTGACCGCAGCCACCAGCCGCCGGCACGTGCTCGGCTTGTCCGGTAAACGCCCCGGAACGGGAGCGGTTCCGAGATACCAGCGCCAAGCTGCAGCCCTTGTTCGGCCGGCCGACTTCCGCCAGATCCTGCGCTACGGGAGCCTTTGCCCGGAATTCACCTGAGAGGGTCGAAGGGGTGTATTTCATTACACTGGCGCCGGACTATGGCACGCCGGGGTCCGCGGGTGTGTCTTATCTCGCGATGTCTAGACAAAGTCGAATAGACTCTTGGGGCATTTCGACCTTTTGAGCGGCCGCCGACGCATGATGCGACACAAATGGCAAAGTGGCGCCGCATTTTTTTATTTCGAAGGGAACATCTGTCTGATTAGGAACTTGCTTCCGTTGACCATTCAGGAGGCCCTTATGCAGCTCGTAGACACTGTCGTGCACCGTCGGACGCCGAACGACGTCGTCGAATTTGTTGGCGAAGGGGGCGAAGCAATAAGTGTCACCATGAAGCCCAAAGAAGGCAAGGACGACGCGGCCTTGGTTGAAGCCGCCAAGCTGCTCTTGGTGCAGGTGGTGGCATTCGATGGCCCCGTTATCGGGAGCGCCGCAAAAGATTCGGACGTCTATACGTTCGAATATCAAGATAAGGGCGTTATTAGGGTGATGCCCGGAATTTCGCTGCCAACCCATCAATCGGTCGAGGACGAGGTTAAAAGGTCGGCCGAGGATTTGTGGCGCGACGCCCTCGAAAGGGCGGAGGCGCCTGTCGGTTGGGCCGTCAGAGCGCGGAACTCGAATGGCGATATCGTCGCGAGTTGCTCTTATGAGGAACTGCAACTGCGCGACGCGTAAGCGAAATCTCGGGTCAGGATCGCTGGGCGAAAGAAAACACATATCGCCCTGACCGACTTGGCCGAAACGGCGGTGAACGCCGCTGCGCAAGCCGAATGACCGTTGTTGGCGCTGCACGTTCAGGCTGGTCACAATGAGCTTGGAAAGGCAACATTCTCAAACACAGCCGCCGACGCGGCGAGGAGGACGCAATGGGTTTTTTTGGAAAGTTGTTCTCGGATCTTAGCCGTCAAAAACCAACCGAAAAGTCGCGCGCCGGTGATATGCGCAAGGCGACCGGCGCCGGGCCGGCGATAGCGGCCCACTCGAAGGACGCGAAGACCGACGCGCCCACCGGTCAGAATCGCGCGGCGGCGGCAAAGAAGTCGCAGGCCTGAAGGGCCTTTGGATCAGGGGCTCCGCGACATTTCGCGATCTGTAGCGCCAGCGGTGGTGCTACCCGGAGGCGCTGATAGAACAGTCGCGGCGCAGCCTCACACGGTGACCAGCTCCGCGTGTGGGAACAGGTTCTCTAACGCCACGTTGTGCCAATCAGACATGGTTGGAGTGACATGGACGACGACGTGCGATTGAGATTGAAGGAGCTTAGCGTCACCTTGCAGAACAGGGCTGGCGAACTCACGATGGCGCGGGAAGACGATATCGCTGTGCTTATGTCCGGCGTTGCCGTAACGTTGAAGCCTTGCTCGTGCTTGCCCAAGAGAGCAGATCACCGAGATCGGGACCGTCGGAGGAATGACCCGCATGGAACGAGGGCCTTGCTTTTGGTGAGCTGTCACGACCGAACACGCTGGTTCCGGCGGACGGTGAGCGGAGGCGGGCGCTGGAGCGCCGGTCATGTAAGATCGGGGATCGGCCTCGTCTTGCCGCTCATTTGTGCGCCCAGTGTCAGGGCTTGCGGAAAATTGCGGACAGCCGCTCCCATAAGGGCAGGGCCGGCTGGACCGAGGGCCAATCCGGCGAGGACTGCAGCTGCGTAGACCCGCGTCGAAAACAATCCTCTCCAAGCCGCTTGGTAGCGTCTGCCGGCAGCTTCGCGCCCTACCCGGCCGCTTGGCGCGTCCGCCAGCTCCGTGGCCAGCAGCCAGCCGGACTGGAGCGCCATTGAGATGCCTTCGGCGATGATCGGATGCGACTCGCCTGCGGCATTGCCAACGCGGAAGATATCCTGTTCGTAGCAGGAGCGGATGCCAGGCCGGATCGGACCCGCGGCAAGCCACGGACCGTCGAGGTAGGCTCCATCCAGAGCATCGCTCACGCCGCGGCAAGACGTCGTGAGGTGACGGAAGACCGCGTCCGCGGCCGACACATGCCTATCCTGTTTGGGGCCATCATGCCCGGAACCATGGTTCCTGCGCAGCCGCGCGAGCATGTCGCGCCTTATGCAGCACGAGATCGACAGCCGGCCATGATCGGCCAAAACCATGCCGCCATAGCCGCCGGGAAAGGCGAGCAGCGGCATCAGATCGGGCGCGAGCAACGAGCCTGTAAAATGCGCCTTGAAGCCGAGCAGGTCCGACGGGCGGCTCGCCTTCTCAAGCTGGCTTGAGAGTGGTCCCGGCTCCCAGGAGCCGTGCGCGGCGACGATCACCGGCGCACGCAACGTCGCCGTCTCGTCTTCGGAATGCTCATCCCTCGCCTGAATGCGCACCGCTTGCATGTCCCTATCCCGGTCAATGGCGACCGCTCGGCAAGGCTGGAAGATTGCGGCGCCCGCCGATCGCGCGGCCTGCAAGAGCAGAATGTCCAGCACGTCACGGCCCAGCGCCCGGCCAAAGCCGTCTTTTGCAGGGTGCTTATATTTTGCGCCCGGCATCGGTGCCTCGACGCAGGTCTCACCGGAAAAGTAACCGACGCGGCGGATTTCGGGGCCGGCATTGGCACGCCAGGCACATCCGACCTCCAGGCGGTCGAGCAGCGCGATGTTGCTTGCCGAGATGTATTCGCCGCAGACCTTGCGGCGCGGGAACGCGCTCTTTTCCACAATCGCCACGGCCCATCCGCGCCGGGCCAACGTCAGTGCGACGCAGGTGCCTGCCGGTCCGGCGCCGATGACGATCGCATCGTAAGTCGACAATCCCGTCATGGGTCGCTACCGGAATTGGTGCTGGCGCCGACGAAGACGTGCGAAAAGGGACCGACGCGCCCCTCCTTCAGCGGCTTGCCATTAGCCGCAAGCCAGAGAGCAGATAGCTCGCGGTCGCGAAAGCCCGCGCGCACGCTCTGGGCCGCATCATGTCGGGTGACGTCGTTTGCGCCGATCGCCGGAAGAAGCCGGGCCGCGGCGAGCGCGAACATTGCCCTTAGCGGTTCGGTCGCCAGGGTCAGAGAGGCTTTCGGCGCCAGCAGCGAAAACAGACGCACCAGCTCGGCGTCGTCGAAATGATGCAGGAAAAGATTCGCGGTGATTGCGTCGATGCGCCCGCCTTCGGCCCTTTCCGCCCAGTCGAAGACGTCGGCCGTGATACCTTCGACGCTCCATCCCAACCTCTTGAATTCGGTCGAGAGCTCGTTGGTGACCAGGCCGACGCGATCGAGCAGCGTCAGTTCGACGTGAGGCCAATGCCTAGCGATGCGCCGCGCCACCGCGAGCATAAAGGTGCCGTCGCCGGCCCCGATCTCCAGAATGCGGCGTGGCGGCTTCGGCACGAATTTCTTCAGCAATGACGCCATGATCCGCGCCTGGAACATCAGCGCGTTGATGCGACGAAGATCGCGGCGCGAGGTGAGCGCCCGCGGATCGTCGGCCGCAAGCCCGTCAAGGATTTCCGGGACCAGGCTGCGGTGGCTGAGCGCGTTCATGACACTGTTCGAAAGAGCATGGTTTCGGCGGTCAATCCAGGTCCGAACGACATGCCGCAGCCGAGGAGGCCCGCCGGGGCCTTCAGCAGCTCTTGCAGCACGAACATCACGGTTGCCGACGACATGTTGCCGTATCGGCGCAGCACCTCGCGCGACGACGTCAGCGCGGCGGGCGAAAGTTTCAATGCTCTTTCGACAGCGTCGAGAACCGAACGTCCGCCGGGGTGCACGGCCCAGAGGTCGATCGCGTCCGGCGGACGGCCGCCGAGGATGGCGTTCTGGTTGCTCAGCAGCGCGTCATGGATCGCCGCCGGCACCTGGCCGGAAAGAACCATGTCGAAGCCGTGGTCACGGATATCCCAGCTTATCAGGTCCCGCCGCTCGTTCGCGACTGCGCAAAAGAAGCTGTCGAGCTCGATGCCGCGGGGCTCGCCGGTGACAAGTGCGGCCGCGCAGCCATCGCCCCAAAGGCAGAACGACAGCAGCTTTTCCAGTTCAGTGGTTTCGCTGAGATGCAAGGTACAGAGTTCGATATTGACCAGAAGGACCTTCGCGCGCGGGTCGGAGCGGACGATATGGCGGGCAAGCTTGAGGCCATTGATTGCTGCGTAGCAGCCCATGAACCCAATCATCGTCCGTTCGATGCCGACCGGCAGGGCGCAGCGCGCGACCAGGTCGAGGTCGATCCCCGGCGCGGAAAAGCCGGTGCAAGTGGTGACAATTAGGTGGGTAAGGCGCGATGCATCTTCGCCGAGCTGCAATCCATCGACGCCTTTTTGTGCCAAGACGGGTGCGGCTTCGCGAAACATCGTCATTCGAGCTGCCGTTCCCGGAAAATCGCCGCGGAGGAAAGTCTCCGCGAGATCGACAGATCGTCCTTCGGGATCGATGGCGGGTGCAAAGCAGGAATAGCGGCTCTCGATGCCGGCAAGCCCGGCCATGCGTTCGAAGACTCTCCGGCGATTGGCAGCGAGCATCGAAGCCGCGAACCGCAGATAGAATTGATGAACCTCGTGTTCAGGAATGGCTGTCGCGATCCGGTTGATGTAGGCGGCGGACATTTCCGATCTCCCTGGCGTCTTGCGCGCGGTGTCGCGCTGGCCGAAGGGGTCTTTGCTCACTGCCGCCGGTATTGGGCGTCAAATCTCGAGCGTTACCTGTTCCATCAACGTTTCCGAAAGCTGGTTTCATCCCGGGCAATGACCGCCTGCCGGAATCTTGCCTTCGAGTTGGTCGCACTTGCCGGCGATGCGATCGAGATCGTCATCGGTGAGCTTGGCCCGCTGCTCCTTGGCCCTGCCTTTGACCTGCTTCCAGTTTCCCTCAACGCGCTTCCAGTCCACGGTCAATCGCGACAACCTTAAGGGTTGCGGATCGTTCTGTGCGAAACAGATTGATGGCGCACTGCGGAAAGATCGGACGGTGCCGAACCGCGCTTTTCGTTTGATAGCATGGCCGTCGAGCGGCACGCGGCTGTGATAGCGCGGCTAGCGCGGACAACACCCGCCGCTTCTAGCTGAGCAGCGGGCGAAGCACCTCTTGGCTCGCCGAAGGCTGTCCAAGATCAGGAATGCTGACGATGAACTGACACGTACTCTGCGCGACTCGCACGCTACCCGCCCTGATCTTGGAACAGAACCGCGCCCTTGCCCATTTTGAGTTGAGAAGGGAGATAGCGAATGCAGATCCAAGCAATCTACGCCGCCCTTGCCGCAGCAAACATGGACCAAGCAGAGCAATTCTATACCCAGCTTTTCGAACGAGGCCCGGATGATCGTCCGATGGAGGGCCTGATCCAGTGGCGCGACATCGCCGGCGCGAATCCAGATCTTCCACGACCAGGAGCATGCAGGCTCCGGGAGGCTGACCATTGTCGTACCGAAAATGCATCAAGCCCGTAAATCGCTCGACGAAATCGGTGCTAGGCTCGCGGGGGAAACGGAGGGTGACTACGGCAAGATCGCACAGGTCACAGACCCCGATGGCAACCGCATCACACTTGCAGAGCCGCCGTCGCGACCTTTTCAGACCTAGGACCAAAACAGGTGGAGCCAAGTTAGACCTCGGGGCGATCAGGCGCGAACCAGCGCGCCAAATACACGGGGTTGCCGGTGAGCATGGCGTAAGCCTGCTCCATCTTTCCGTCGTCGATGACGGGAGCCTGCACGATTGATTTTAGCACGAGATGGAGGGCAGCAGCGGCGGCTCTGCACCAGGCCAGATTTGGCGGACATGGTCGCATCGTCAAGCTCATGGGCGATGGAGCTTTGGTCGAGTTCGCCAGCGTCGACGATGCGGTGGCTTGCGCCCTCGAAATCGAGCGGATTGAGCCGTCCGGCTCAGTATTTTATCGCCACAGGCAGAGCTATGTACCAGCTCCAAACCGAACCGGAAATCCTGGCGTTCCGGATATGAGCTGAATGCCAAAAAGGCGCGTCTTGTCCGGCTGGAACACAGTGCTGGCGAACTATCCATCAGGGCCAACTCACAGTCGCGATCGGATCCAAATTTGAGAACCATCTTACGGATGGGGCGCTCGTGCGAAACCCTTTAGAACGTTATGCCGCCGGCCGGACCAAGGAATGGCTCGCTTGCCGAAAATAGCCGCGCGACCCCTATGCCATGCCGCATCACGGTCTGCATGAGCCTTAGGTCTATGCGAGTAGGACCAATGGACCCACTCCCGGAACTTAGGGCCGCTGTTTTCGTTGTCGAAGTGACGTCGGCGGATAGCGACGCTCAGTCAAGGCAACAGGAGGAATTTCACCATGATCCGGAAGATCCTAACTACGGCGGCGACGGCCGCTCTCATGTCGACGGCGCTCTGCACTGCAGGTTCTCACGCCGCAAATTCCAGCAAGCCCGCTGCTCAGACGGAAGTTGTCGCCCCGGTCACTGATGGCAAGCTCGTCTCCAAGATCATGGGAGCCGCAGTCTATGACAGCAACGCCGATAACGCGACCAAGATCGGCGATGTTAATGACATCGTCCTGGACAAGGACGGGAACGCCAAACTCGTCGTCATTGGCGTCGGCGGTTTCCTTGGCGTGGGCGAAAAAAATGTCGCCTATGATTTCAACAAGCTTGAATGGGTGAACAAGGCGAGCGATCGCTGGTTGGTTGCAAAGACGACCAAGGATGAGCTTATGGCTCAGCCCAATTTCGATACGAAGGCTTACGATATCGCGGCAGCCTCGACGGCCGAGCCGACTAACAACACGGCGGACACCCAAGCGGCTGCTGGCAAAACCGATACGACTGCGACGGCCTCGATCGATAAGACGACCTTGACCGAAATGCCGTCAGACAAAATCAGTGCAGCAAATCTGATCGGAACCAACGTCTATGGCGCAGATGATGCGAAGGTCGGCGAGATCGGCGACGTTATCCTGACGGGTGACAAGAAGGTCGACTCGATAATCGTTGATGTAGGCGGCTTCCTGGGCATTGGCGAAAAGAAGGTCGCCGTCGGTATGGAGAACCTCAAGTTCATGACCGACAAGAACGGCAACCGCTACCTCTATACGAATTTCACCAAGGACCAGTTGGAGGCGCAGACTGCCTACGACAAGGCAACTTACGCCCAAAACCGAGACAAGCAGCGCATTATCGTCAACAAGTAAGAAATCGTCGCCAGGCGCCCGCCCGTGTGGCGGGCGCTTCGACTGGCAAACCCAGGAGCGGACTTGAAATGAGCCGACGAGGTCCGTCATAGCTCTGAAGATATCAGCGACCTCGTCCTGTCTGATGTCGTTTCTGCGCTTATCGGCGAGTTAAGGTTAGTCACGACTTCGATATTCCCTACATCGCTGGGTACAGCAGGGATGCACAAAGATTTACATCGATCGGCATCTGCCGCGCACTATCAGATGGAGAGGCAAGGACGTGCGCTCGAACCGTTTCTCGTGTGCCACGAAATTGTTGAAAAAGCGCTGTTGGACGAGTTGCGGCTTCATTATCTGCACGCCCATCAAATCGCCTCGCGCATCGCAAGAGGACGCCGTCAGAGCGGCTGGCCTGAGCTGGCGACCACTATCAAAGCGTTTATCTAGGGCCATGAAAAGGCGATCGATGAGGAACAGCTTCGCTGCGTGCCAGCTGAGTTAGATCTTACGCCTCACAAGGCCCTGAAGGATTACCCGTTGCTGCGAGGGCTGGTGCAAGCATCGCATTAGGTGTCGCGCTGAATGTCCAAGGCCTCGCAGAGCAGGAAACGCAGGCGCATTGTAAAATTTTCTCGCCAATGGAACTTCCCGACGGACTGCAGGTTCGCCTGCATAGGGACGACTGAGGCTGCCTCGGCCTATGCGTTGCTGCAGGCGGAGCGCCTCGCCAACAGGAGACGGTCATGAAACATCAGACACTTGCAGAACTGCATGGGGTCGCGGAAGTGGAAGTATCCTTTCCGGTTATGACGCGGCGCCAGCGCTTGGAACGCTGGGCCATGCTGCTCGAGCGAAATCCCGAGCGGTGCCTCGCCGCGTTCCCCGGGACCGAATACATGGCCTTGGACGTGCGCGACAAAGCCCAGTCCATCGGCTCCGCGCTCAGCGTCGCTTTCGCCGATCCGATGTTGTGCGCTGATGGGCTGAGGAACGATACGTATGGCGAAGCCAAGCGCTACTTCGAGCTATCGGATTGGCAGTTGCACGCTATCGTCTGCCATTGCCATGTCGGTGGGACGATGAAAGCTGGATGGGCTGCCGTTCAAGTCCGGTCTGCCATCGGCAACGAAGGCAAGCTTTTTACCAAATTGCGCGAGGCGATAGCCCATTGGCCGGTATTCCGCACTCACGCGAGGGAGTAAATAGCGATACTCGGCGCTTAGGGCAGATTGTTTGGTCATGGCGTAATCCAAGCGCACGCCTAGGCGCACCAGGCGCCGTGCCGGAACGCCTTCAACCGTGGAGGCATTCTGCTGCTGGGTTTCGCCGGAAAATTTCGGCTAATTGCGAGCCAGGTATCGCGATTTAGCGACAGCGCCCAAGCACTTCGAAGGCGCTGTAACCAAGGGCCAGGAACTAGATGGCCGGAATCCGAGGGACGAGACAGCCGAGGTGTGACACGCGGCGAGGGTCGTCGTTATTGCCCGGCCGTCTGCAGTGGCGCAGTCAAGACGCGCGTTGCGGGCGATCCCGACCCAGACCATGTCAGCACGTCGCACATTGAGCGCACCAATCTGACTATGCGCATGGCGAACCGTCGCTTCACGCGTCTTAGCAATGCTCAAGGAACTTCGCTAACCATGTCACATTCCCATCGCGGTGCCGTATCCTACCCACGCACTTAGCAGTTCTCAGTCTGCGGATCGCCGCACGCCTTGTTTTTCTCCTTCTGTGGCTTGGGCTTGGCCGCCTGCTCGGGCTCGGCCTGCTGCGGCTCGGCGGGAGGTTGCTTCTTGGCCTTCGGCTTCTCAGGCTTGGCGGCCTGTTCCGGCTCGGCCTGCTGCGGCTCGACGGCGGGCTGCTTCTTGGCCTTCGGCTTCTCAGGCTTGGCCGCCTGTTCCGGCTCGGCCTGCTGCTGCTCGGCGGCGGGCTGCGTCTTGGCCTTCGGCTTCTCAGGCTTGGCCGCCTGTTCCGGCTCGGCCTGCTGCTGCTCGGCGGCGGGCTGCGTCTTGGCCTTCGGCTTCTCAGGCTTGGCCGCCTGTTCCGGTTCGGCCTGCTGCTCGGTGGCCGGCTCCTTGGCCTTCGACTTCTCAGGCTTGGCCGCCTTGCCGGGCTCGGCCTGCTCGGTGGCGGGCTGCTCGCCGACCTTCGGCTTCCCAGGCTTGGCCGCCTTGCCGGGCTCGGCCTGCTCGGTGGCGGGCTGCTCGCCGACCTTCGGCTTCCCAGGCTTGGCGGTTTCTTCGGGCTTGGCGGTTTCTTCGGGCTTGGCCTGCTCGGTCGTTGCAGCGCCTTCGGTCGGCTTCGATTTCCGGCCAGCCTGAACCTGCTTCACCTCCTCGATGTCTTTGAGCTTAGCTGGTTTGGCCTTAGGGTCGGCTTTCACCTCGCCTTCAAAGACAGCGACCGTATCGTTTTCCAGTTTGCCGGACTGCTCGGGCGCGTCGGTCTTGCTGACCTTGACGGTAGTCACCTTCTGGTTCGTCTCCTTTTCGATCACATCGACATCAATGACTTTGTTGATCACCACGTTGTTCCGGACTGTCACGTCGCCGGCCGGTTCGGCCGCCTCAACAATGCGCACAAACTCCGGCTCATCACGAATAACGACCACAGAAATGTCCGCGGCAAGGAATTCGCGAGTGGGGACCACAACCCAGTAATAAGCCGGCGTCGTGTCGAAGGTCACCTCGATTGAAACCAAATCCGGATCGCGGCGCGGCGGCAGCGGAGCCCAAATGATGTGCTCCCTTTCACGACGCCAACTCACCCATGCTGGCGCCCACCGAGTACCCGGGACCCAGTACCAGCCGATATCGTCGGCATAGCCCCACCGGCCATAATGGTACGTCGCCCAGCCGAATGGCTCGTGGATACCCAGAGCCAGCCATATTGCTCGGTATAGACCCAGTGTCCAAGGGTATACGGACGCCAATCGTCACGTACATCAACCGGGACGAAAACGGTCGCTCCGTGGTACGAAACCCAATCACCATGGGAAGATAGGTCTTGGTAGAATATGCTGATCGAAACGTCGGTGGCAGCGCTTGCCTCGGACACAAGCGACAATGGCGTAATCGGATTGGGAATCTCGACGACCGTGAGCAGACAGGCGGCTACACCGCTTAGCATCATTCGGACCGCATTTTGGGCAAGGACGCGTTTCATAGCTTCCTCCGAAACAGACGCCCTTCATCTTACAAATTCGCCAGTTGTCGGATTGTTCCATCTCGCTAACGCTGTCCACCGCACAACGGGTCGGCATCGGACAATGATGGTTCTCCTCGTCCCCCCGATGCTCCCCGCCTCGCAAGCAACATGCCGACTCAGCCACCTCTGCCGCTGGTTCGCGGCCGCTCACCGACTAACCTCAATTGGAGTATGCCGGGGCCAGGCCGGCCCCCGGCGCCGCGTGCGGACGCCATACCTCTGCGACGCGCGCATTTTCCGGTCCTTGGCCGCGCATATGGTCTTGCCATAGGGCCTTCGCTATAGTCATGGGCGGTGGAACAGGTTCAACATCTCGAACGGAAGCTAGTCGCCATCCTCGCCGCCGACGTGGTGGGGTACAGTCGGCTGATGGGGCTGGACGAGACGGGCACGCTCACCCGGCTCAAGTCGCTTCGCCGCGAATTCATCGAACCGTCGATCGAGGCGTACCATGGCCGCATCGTCAAGCTCATGGGCGATGGGGCTTTGGTCGAGTTCGCCAGCGTCGTCGATGCTGTGGCTTGCGCCGTCGAAATCCAGCGGGTCACCACGCAGCAGAACCTCAGTCTTCCCGAAGATACTTGGATCGTGTTCCGAATCGGAATCAACCTGGGTGACGTGATCATTGACCAGGACGACGTCTACGGCGATGGCGTTAACATCGCGGCCCGGCTAGAGGGGCTGAGCGACCCTGGCGGCATCGTCATCTCGGGAACGGCCTACGATCAGGCCCATAACAAGCTCGGCCTGATCTTCAAGTCACTCGGCGAACAGCGCCTCAAGAACATTCCAGAACGGGTCCGCGCCTATCGCGTTCTGCTGGAACAGACCGGAGGAGCCAGGAAGTCGCGCTCTCCACGGTGGCCTGTGATCGGCGCGGCGGCGCTCCTTCTGGCTCTGGCAGCGGGGATTGCCTTGATGCTTTGGCCGCGGGTAATTGGCCTTATGCCAGGTCACAGTGCCCATCAGGCCGCTTCAACGCCCGGCAAGCCTTCCATCGCCGTTTTGCCGTTTACCGATCTCGGCCAGAAAGCGGGCCAGGATTACTTGGCTGAGGGGCTCGCAGACGATCTCATCACCGATCTGTCCAAGATCTCCGGGCTCCTCGTCATCGCCCGCAATTCCGCGTTCTCCTTCAAGGATCGATCCCTCGATGTCGACGAGATCGCGGCGCAGTTGAACGTCCACTACGTGGTCGAGGGCAGTGTCCGCCGGGAGGGCGACGCAGTCCGGATCAATGTTCAGCTCATCGATGCCAAAACGGGAAGCAACATCTGGGCCGAGCGCTACGACCGCGACTACTCCCGGATATTTGCGCTTCAGGACGAGGTGATCGGGCGCATCGTCGACGCACTCTCGGTACGCCTGACGGAAGGCGAAAGGGCACAGATTGCTCGTCTCCCTACGCGAAGCCTGGAGGCGTACGATTTCTACACCCGAGCCGAGCAGAAGGTTTATGTGCTCGACAGCAGGTCTCTCGGCGAGACACTGTCCCTGTATCAAAGAGCGATCAAGCTTGATCCTGCGTTTGCGGATGCTTACTCGGGCTATGCTCGCGCCACGGTGGACGTGCTCGGCTTCGACTACGAGTTGCTCATGCTCAGCGCCGTCGCTCGCCAGCGCGCCTATGAAGCGGCAGGGCGGGCGCTGGAGCTCGATCCGCAGTCGTCGAGAGCATATGCTGTGCTCGGCATCCTGCAGATGCTGGATGGCGAATGGGACCAGGCGATCGCATCTGTCCAGAAAGCCGTCGAACTGGATCCGAACGGCGCGGAGGCAGAGCTCAACCTGGCCATCGTCCTCACCTACGCAGGACAAGGCCCGGAGGCTCTGACAGCGATGGAGCGGGTATTACAACTCGATCCCAAGCCGCGAGCGCAGGTCTTCGACTACTATGGCTTCGTGCTCTACATGAACCGCCAATACGAGAAGGCCTTGCGGGCGCTAAACCAGGTCCAGCCGGAAGAGCGCAGCGACCTCGGCCTCGAAACCCTCGCAATGGCAAATGCGCGGCTGGGCCGAATGGCCGAGGCGCACGATGCGGTTGCAGCAATCCTGAAAAATCCCGAGCAGAACCTCGCCGCCTATCGTGTCGTCTATGCCCACCACCGGCGGCAACAGGACCTCGATCACCGGCTGGATGCCCTTCGCGCCGCGGGAATGCCCGAGCGGAGCTTCGATTTTCGCGGGCGGGAAGAAGACCGCCTGGACGGCTCCCACTTACGCGCCCTGACAGGTGATCGGACATGGGTCGGACGTCAACATAATGGTGCGCCGTTCGTCATGGAGCTGAGTGCAAATGGAGATTTCGCCCTGAGTTCGCAAAGCAGCATTATCACCGGCGCGTCCAGCTTGGATGGCAACCTCTTCTGCACGCAATCCACCGCGACCTTGCTCGGCCGCAAGTTCTGCGCCCCGGTCTATCGCAACCCCCAGGGGAGCAGCCAAACGCAGGACGAGTTTGTGTGGCCGGACTCCGTCACCGTCTGGTATTTCTCCGTGTCTCAGTGACGGGCACCATTCAACATGCGGGCTTGCGACATGCGCCTAGTTGGCGGCCGTTCTAGCCTCGAATTCCTTCGCCTCCACTGCGGGCCATTCGGCTTCCGCCTTCGCAATGACAGGCGCTGGGTTGGCATCGAAGTCTTGCTCCAGGCCCTCCTTTCCGGAAAAAAGGAAGAGCTTGCCGTCGACAATGCGGAACGCTTCCGGGTCAAGGTTCGCAGATGCCTCCTTCGCTGACATTCCCCCGGTGCAAAAGCCGCCGAATTGAGGAGCATAGCGCACAGGCTCGGAAATAAAGGCATCGCGGTGCTGGACGCTGGCGAAGTACCACGTCGCCCCAAGCCATTTCTTCGAGATCTTGGGCGAACCCATCGTCGCGCGACCGTCCGTAAAATACGCCACCGGATCGTAGCCCAGTATGGCGACGTTGCCGAAATATCCGGTGTTCACTCCGTCGTCGGCGTAGGATGCGCTAGTGCCGAAGAGCATGATGGAGGCGGCAACTACCCCCGCGCAAAGCAAACTGTCAAACGTGGAACGGTTCTCTGTCATGTTCTTCTCCCGTAACCCTACTCGATATCAGTTGCCCAGGGCGATGCACACCTTGTACGACGACCCCATCGTTTCCTTGGGTTGGCATTTTGCGCCGTGCTTCTTGAGCAAGGCCATTACGTCGGCGCTCTGAAAGAACGTCGCGCGGCTGAGAGGCGTGTAGCCGTATTCCTGGATTGCCTCGACCTGTGCTCCGTGCGCGATCAATAGCTCCGCAATGGCCGTCTGGTTCTCTTCTGCTGCTACATGCAGCGGGGTAATCTTGTGCGTGCTCAACGCATCGACCTCGGCCCCGTGGTCGAGCAGCAATTTAGCTATGTCCAGGCTTCCTGAGTAGGCTGCCGCATGAAGGGCAGTGAAGCCACGGTCGTTGCGGGCTTCGATGTCTGCCTTGGCCTCGATCAACACAGTGGCGACCTCGGTCTTGCCGGCAAGTGCTGCATCGATCAGTGGGGTCTGTCGAGTTTCGTCGCGATCGTTCACATCGGCGCCTTGTGCCAGGAGTTCGGCTACCTTGCCGGCGTCGCCCTCTCCGGCAGCATCATGAAGGGGCCTCGCGATCGCCGGCCCGGCAGCAAACCAGGAAATGAAAGTAACGACGAGAGCCCGACAGACAATACGAACCCAGCCGGTTCCGAAACGCCTGACCCGCATCGGGAAGGCCTTCGGCAGCAACAATCGCCTGGAGACCATCATGGCCTAACCCTCCGGCCGCCGCGCGCCCGCGGATGGGTGTGTATGAGACCACTCTAATACATTCGGCACAGCGCAGCAATCATCGACGAGTTCGTAGCCGTTCGCTTGACTTGCTGGAGGTTGCCGCCGGGTTTTTGCGCTGACGCTCGTGCAGGCGCGAACAATCGTCAAGGAGGTCGCCACCGTGACTGCGAACTGGCGCGATGTTGCCAGAGCCGTGGCCGCCCGATCATCCGAGATCAACTGCATGGCGAGCGCCTTCGAGCACGCCTATCTCAAGAGGGCCTTAGCGCTGCAGGGGCGCTTCGTGCGTCCGGGTCCTTGACTTGAGCGGCTGCCACCATGTTCTTGGCGAGCCCGACCAGACGCAGGACAGCCCGCTTTGGATTGGATCCGAGCCACACACCCCTGATCGAACTGATGCTGTTCTTCCCGCGAAGCGGCTTCCAAAGGGCGGAATCGATGTCCACTGTCCTGGCATAGCTCGCCTCGGCCAAAGTGACGCCTTGCCCGAGCCTTACCTGGAAAATGACCGTCGCCTGGTTCGCGCGGCACGTTCGAACAGCCGGGCCGCCATCGGCCGCAATGCGTTCGAGTAGGCACAGGTCCAACGGCGGTCCTTCCAGCCCAAGCGGGAGGAGCAGAGACATGTCCGCGAGGTCGGACCATCTGAGCACCGGCTTGTCGACAAGAGGATGACAGGACGGCAGGAGCACGAAGAGGCGTTCTTGCCAGAACACTTCACTGCTGCAGAATTTGGCGGCGCCAATGTCATGCGTGAACACAATGTCGAAGCGCCTGCGACGTATAGCTGACAAACACTGGCCGGCTGGAACATCCTCAATGGTCAGCCTTATGTCCGGGTACAGCTTGCGGAAACGCTCGATGAGGCGTTTGAGGAATTCCCCTCCTGTCACCCAGCACAGTCCGATCCTGAGTGTCTTGGCGTCCTTGTTATCGCGCACACGCGCGGCGAAGGCATCCAGCAAGCCGTCGTAGTGAGCCCGCACGATTTCGATCCAGGCGCGGCCCGCCTTTGTCAGGCGAACGCCGCGCACATCGCGCTCGAACAGCTGCATGTCGAGCAACTGTTCGAGTTTGACGACGTTACGACTGACCGAGGATTCCTGGACCCTCAGGGCTCTTGCGGCCTGACGCAAGCTGCCGTGCTCCATGGCCGCAAAAGCGTAGGTCAGCAACTGGATGACGTTCCCGTTCCGCGTCATGTCCCTTGCGCTTCGTAACCATCGCCGCAGCAGGCGCGGCTACCACTCCATGGCTGCGTCACACCGGGCTGTCCGTCATGGCGATCGTCGCGGCGTCAGATACTAGGGTCTCGTAGACATATTCGTGCGGAATGGCCGGCGTTGACATCTGTGAGGCGTAGAGATCGAGATTTTCCTTGCTGTTGCTTGCCGCAAGGCTGCAGAAATTGCCGCTGTTCCACGTCATCGTGCAGTACCTGAAATGCGCACCTACGGAGCGCGCCATCTCTGCCAGCGTCACCTCATTGTTGAACATGGTCCCGAGGACGTCCGTCCTCTTTTTTGCGATTTCGTCCGGGGGAAAGTATCTCGCCTTGAAGCCATAGTCCTTCTGGTACTCTCGACGCTGGTAGTCGCTTTCATTGGCCGCCCTGAACTTTTCGACGAAGACGAAGATGCCGCCGTCCTTGAGGTGCTGGGTCACGAACTCGATCTGCTTCGGTCTGTTGGGCGAATACATCTGGAAGGTTGTGTCCTCCAGGATGAGGTCGAAGCCTCGCGTGAATTTCGTCAGCCGCCGATCCGATCCGAGCGCATCCTTGGTCAACCAGTGGAACGGGCCGATGAAGAATTCGGCGTGGGCCGGTTCGCCATACGCCATGAAGGATTTGTAGTTTTCGGGGTTCGGGCTGCAGGACAGCGAAACAATCTGCCCATCCGAAAATTCGGACAGTGTTCTGGCCATCGTGCCTTCCGCAGTTCCAAGACTGTACAGCGACAGCGCAGCACCACGGCGCCGAGCATAGTTCAGCACTGCGTAGGCCATCCGGCACTCCTCTTCCAATCTGTAGGGAATGCTGCCGTGATAGTGCTGGTCGAAAAAACCTTGCCGGGCGGCGTGCAGGCGAACGAGATCACGAAGGAGTTCGTCGCTGGGCAGGAGGCGTGCATCGGCCTGAGGCTTGCGAACTGGCATCCCGCTTTTGCCCGCTGCGGTTGCCGCGAAAAACCCTGCCAGCTGGTTGATCCGTGGTCCTTGGTCGCACTCGGCCAGGAAGTCGTTTAGTCCTCGCATCGCTCTATGCCTCCCGCACCGTAGCTTTGGTGAGATGCCAAGAGCTCGACGAGAAAACTCCACTCAATTAAGAGTGATCTAATGTTTCAGATTGCTTCGAGTCTTGGCCGGGTCACTGGTAGGCCTGCTGAATACGAGGGGCTTTCCTACGATTGCCATTTTTTTACTAAAGTCACATCTTCTACCAATCCTGAGTTAGTTGTGATTTGTCCAGCAACCTCTGGTTATGCACAACACGGGAGGGCGGGCTACTCTTAGTATGAAGGCTGCTCCCATCCGTGGACACTCCTTGCCTCGATCCGAACAAGATCCGCCGTTCACAGCACCAGACGCTTACACACCAACATGAGAGCTGGGGCAGCATACGGGCAGACTTGATCAGGAGAACTGGTCTGGAGCGCCAGGAAACAGCTATTTCGTTCCCAGGCCATATATTCCTGATGAACCTGAAAGGGGCGGCAAGCCGCGGAGAAGATTTCGTCGACGGGCGTCGGATCTCGTTTTCGCCGCGGCGGGCCGGTTCGGTAATCCATATGCCTGCCGGCAGCGATTGGACGGGGTGGGACGAAGGAGAGCCGATGGCCGCCTACCTGCTCGTCTCGATTGAAAAAGGGTTCGCCGACGAGGCGTTCGGCGGGATGGTGCGCCATCGCTCGGGCGACCTGCCAGCTGCGATCGGATTTCGGGACAGCACGGTGGAAATGGCTTTGCAGCGGATCGCCATCGAGCTCAGGCAGCCCGATCCGATCAGCTTGACGATGGTCGAGAGCCAGGCCATGCAATTGTTCGTTCAGATGGTCAGGCGCAACGGTCACTATCATGAGCCGGCGAAAGGCGGGTTGTCAGCCTTCGATCTCAAACGTGCGATAGCAATGATCGAATCCTCGTCGGACGAGACACCCACCCTCGCCGATCTGGCAAAGGAGGTCGGTGTCAGTCGTTTCCATTTCAGCAGGGCTTTCAAGCAATCTACCGGGATGACGCCACACGCGTTCATCGCACGGCGTCGACTGGATCACTCCGCCGACATGCTGCGATCGACCAATATGTCGGCGACGGAGATCGCGCTGGAATGCGGGTTCGGCAGCTCAAGCCATTTCACGATCGCCTTTAAGCGGGCGTTCGGCGTCAGTCCGACGGAATACCGCCGCCGATCCAGGATTTGATAAATCCTTTCGCTGATTTCAGCAACGAACTGAAAAAACAACCGGGATTGTTAAGCGGCAATCTGGCCAGTGGGTAATGACAAGCACCGATTGGATGCGTAGCCCTTGTCAAATGCAATTCACATTAACGCTGACCGCAGATCAAGCATCCAGTCCGGGATATGGCTTGGATTCCTGGCCAGCACGCTATCGGCGGCAGTCGGACGAAACGGATACTACATCGCATCCGCCTGGACGCTTGTCGAAGCAGGCTACGGAGGCGCCGCCGTGGCGACACTGCTTGCGATCGTCAGTGTTGTCGAATTCGTCGCAAGCCCTCTGGCCGGCCTGACAGCGGACCGGTTTGACCGACAGCGATTGAACATCGCGGCCGATCTCGGTCGCTTTGCCATCTTGCTCACTACGGCGTGTACGCTCCTGTATCTGGACGCCCTTTTAACTCTCTGCGTGTCAGCGGCGCTCTTTTCGATTTGCGATCGTGTCGCGCTGACCGCCTCGCAAGCAATGATCCCGCTCATGACGCGCGGCGCCGAACTTGCGGCCACGAATTCCACCGTGTTCTTCACCATGCAGTTTGGCAGCCTCGGCGCAGCGTTGCTTGCCGGGTCATTGCTGGGTGGGCGCTCCCCTGCCCTGACGTTCACGGCGCTCGCCCTGTCGTTCCTCGTTTCAGCCGGCTCACTCTCCTGGATGCGGTCAGGGCTCCTCCCGCAAGGTGTCAGAAGGGCCAAGGGCCTGGCACCGAACATGGACAGGCATCTCCTTCGTCTGTTTGCCGCCTATGCCCTTCTCTATGGAGGCGCGGTGCTGGTCACGGTGATAGGATCAAGCTTCGTCTTCGAAGAGCAGCAAGGCACCGCCGCCGATTTCGGCTACCTTGAGGCCGCGTGGTCGGCCGGTTCGGTTATTGGGGCGGCTGTTCTTGTCAGGCTGACACGGGCGATAAGTGGTCCTATACTGCACCTCATGCTGTTGGCCTCAACGGCGCTCGCGTTGATGTCGTTGATCACTTTACGGGCGCCCTGGACATTGATCGTCTTCGCCACGCTGGGGTTTCTCTACAATCTGAGCCGGGTGAGCATCGAGGTCACACTGCAGTCGCGTATGCCTGACAATGTATTGGGCAGGGCCAAGGGCGTCATGCACAGTCTCGCTGTCGCGCTCGGCCTGGTGATTTTCAGCATCACTGGCGTTTTGGGCGAGAGTGTATTTCCTTCGACAATCTTCTTCGGATTCGGCGTGGTGCTCCTCATCAGCATTCCTGCATTGAGCATCGGCATCGCGCAGCGAAAGGATGAACCGTGAGGTGGATGAGCTAGCGACGGACACAGGCGCCAAGCAGGCGGTGCTGGACACTCTGGCGACGCTCTATCCTTGGACGCGCTCCTATCATTGCCGCCCGCTTCGCGATTATGCGTCCCGCTTGTTCGAAGCGCCTGCCCAGAAACCAGAACCCGAAATTCGCAGCCGCGCGTTTGCCAGGCTGCTTGACACGATCAGGAAGGCGGGAACGCGAAACGGATTGCCGATCAGCGCCGTCTCCCAAATATGCAAAGATCTAGAACAACGCCGCGTGTTGCAGACCGGCCCGCATTTGTTTCTCCTCATGGAGCCAGAGGCCTATTACACCCACGTCTTCAGCCTGCTTGGCCTCTCGGCGCATGGCTGCTCGACCTACGTTTCCTATGCCGTTTCCACGGTCAGTCTCGTTGAAAAGCCCCGCAAGGGGCCAGGATGGATCACGCTTGACGGGACGCCGGTCAACGTCTTCGGTCTCAGCCGAAGCCGGATGATCGGATACAGCCTTCTGACCGGGCCTGGATCATACCGGTTCGAGCTGGAGCCAATGGAGCCAAATGCCGAGGGAGACGCCCTCGCCCTGCTTCGCAGCCTTCTGCCGAAGACGCAGTTCGAGCGGCCTGCGCATGCCATCAAGGCAGCCAATCGCATCCTCTGGCCAAAACTGTTCGGAGAGAGCTTTGCCTTCCTGCAAATCGACGATGAGGATGTTGCCGACCTGGTAGCGGACCACCTATCAGACAAGGCTTCCTGGCTGCGTACGAGGTTGCTGGAGAGCCCAAAGCTGGCTTTGAATATCCTTGACGAGATCGACAGGCTGGCGGCTGGCCCCTGGGGCGGCTGGCTCGCGCGCGGTACCGATTTCTTTTGGTATTATGAAAACGGAAAGCGCCTGCCGCTGCGCATGGTGGGTGGAGAACTCATCAATCTGGCGACCAGAACGAAGGTAGCCCGCTTCGCGGCTCCTGATATCATTGAGCGGCTGGCGGACCGCAGCCTTGTTCCGAACCTGCTCCTTATGTTTCTGGTCCTGTCGATCCTGCCCGGCGTGCGCGCGCTCGGAGGCAGTCACCAGCCGGTCTACTATCCCCTGATGCGCTACGTCATTTGTCGGGCTCTAGAGGCCTCAGACATGGATGCGGACCTTCGACGCGCTCTCGCGAGCGATGATGTGCCAGGAGCTTGGGGGCATCGCGTCATTGAATGCGATGAGGATCCATTCGAGTCAATCCGAAAGGGCAGCATAGGCGAAACCAGCGAGGTCATCGACCGCTTCGGCGATATGCCTTTCGCTGATGCCTGTGGAGGTCTGAGCAGTTTCGTTTCTGATCCGTCGTGGACTGAACTTTGCTCACAGCTGCGGGAGCGAGCGATCGCCCCAACCGATCCGGAACGGGGCTTTTCCTAAGAGTAGGCAATCGCCCGTGGCTGAGGTCAAAAATGAGCAGCACCTGCCGTCGCAAAATCGATCACGGAATGGCGCATTCTTGGCCGAAAACAGTCCGCCAGCTTACGAGCTGCCGTTACCCGAAACGCAAGCGGTCGCAGACTGCCTTTTATGCGACTTTCGAAGCACAAAAGGCGAACATTGAAAGGGCGTTGTGTGTTTTTGAAATCAACAGGCCTGCCCATTCCGTCAGTGCCGGTGATCAATAGCAATGGCTGGAACGGGGCCGACAGCGGACCGTCAGGTGTTAGCCAGGTTTAGCGAGAAGCTGCCGTTCAGCGTCCGATCCGATCGCAGCCATTAGCCTCCATTCGAGCAGTGACCGCTCCTGGCCTGAACTCCCTCGCGGCCTGGAGAAGACACTGAAGGCTGCCGGTGGACGCTTCCTGCCTGGGTAATAGAGCGAGAGCGGCGCGAGCGTCTATCCGGTGACGATCTAGTTCGAATATTCCCAGAAATCGTCTGGGACAGAGGTTCCGATGGCAGCCCGCATGGCATCGCGAAAAAGTTTCGCCGCGGGCATTGGACGGAAGGCTACCGTGCGGTCGACGATGAGCCCCTCGTCATTTTCTTCGATGATATCGAAACTTTCGAGCTCGTGACCTTGGATCGTTCCCTTCCATCTCAACAGGGTTCTGCGGTCGTCCAGTTTCCACTCGCCGGTATAGGCACCGTCTCGCAGCGTGGTCGACGCCGCGAAAATCTTTGCAACCACCGAGCGACCTTCTGCGGTCCGTATCAGTACTGGACTGTGAAAAACGACATCCGGTGCAAGAAGCTTTTCGTAGTCGGCTACCGTGGCATGACCTGACTCGCGAAGTTTTCGAATTGCGTGCATTGTGAACAGCTCCTTCGATGGACAACGACACTGACTGCTCGCGAGACTGGACGGCAGCGATGGTTAAGATATGCAGCCGGGCGCGCCCTGGATCGATTGTCCGATGGTGTTGACGATACCTTGGTATTAGCAAAGTCAGTTAGAGATGGCGGTAGCAGTTGTCGCCGCATGTCGAAGTTCCGCGCGGACGCCCAACGTGTGGATAAGGGCCCGAGATGGCTGTTGCTCAGGGCGCGAGCAAGTCAGGATTCATACCCCATAGGCGGTTTGAGAGTCGTAATCTGTGCACCTGCCTTTGAGAGCCAAGGGTCAGCCCACGCATACTCCTTGGCGGACGACACAGTCGCCTCCTTCCAGGGTCCAGACCGGAATCAGGCCAGGGACTGGGCGGCTACATGCCAAGCGACGCTTTATACAGCTTAATCTGATCGTCGCGACCGATCTGGTCAGTGATTTTCTCCCAGGCGGCGGCGATCCTATCGGCCGTCTCCTGAGCGGAAGCGTACTGGCCCGAAATGCCCTTCACCAGTTCGTCTTCGAAGATCGAGTAGTATTGGAAAATGCCGGGGATGCGCGGCTCGATCGCGGCGTTGGGATGATTGTAGCTTTCCGCGTTCGAGCCGAGGTAATCCTCGACGTAGTCGCGGTCATAACCCGCCGCCACCCATTCGTCATAGTTGAAGTGAGAATTGCGATAGGGCTGGAAGCCGGACGGATATGCGGCCATCCAGAGCGAAATGTCCTTGCCGCCGAGATGCGCCGCTGCCGACCATGCCGCCTTGCGCTTCATCTCATTGCCCGAGACACGGTTGGTGACGTAGATGCCCCAGCCGAGATACGCCATATTCGGCGCGAAGTTCGGGCTCGCCGGCTTTTCCCACGCGCCGGCTCTGGAATTGTACACCTCGTCAGCGCCAGGGTTGATCGAGAAGCCGACGACACCGCCGACAACCGACGTCTCCGATGTGCGGGCATACGGGCCGACGTCGCCCCACCAGCACAGCGCTCCGCCAGTGCCTGCGAGGAACTGTTGAGACATAGTCGTGTTCGGATCGGCGTTCACTTGGTCCGGCGGCTGATCCGGCATCATGTCCATCACGTCTTGGATCGCTCGTACCCACGCCGGGTTGTTGATGCGCGGCTGCATGGTGTCGGGCTCGAAGAGCCACGCCGGATCAGCCGGATGCTTGGCGTAAGCCGCGGCACGGTCGGCCAGAAAGTAGTACCCGAACCCGCCCCATTGGAACTTCAGCGGATCGAGGAAACCGTAGGCGTCCAGCCCTGTAAGTGGATCCTTCTTTCCCTTAAGGGCCTCGGAGAAAGCCTTCACCTTCGCCCATGTGTCCGGTGGCTCTAACATGCCGCTTATCGATCCGTCGCCAAGATAGTCGGTACGATAAGCGAAGGTGTGGCAATCGCCGTCGATGGTGACGCGGTAAGTTTTTCCGTTCCAAGTTCCGACCGGAGGCTTTAAGTAGCCGACAAGGTCATCGGCGTCGATCTGCTTCGCCACCCAGTCGGGCATCTCGTCGAGAAGGCCTTTGCCGGCAGTGTCACCCTCCAGTGGCGCACCCATCTCGAGGATGTCGAAGTCGATTGTGCCGGTAGCGATGGACTGCTGCAGACGTGGATTGTAATCGGCCTGCGCGAGGTCGATCCAGTTGATCCTCGCGCCAGTATACGTCTCCCAGGGCGCGAGGAAGCCGCGAAAAAGGAAGTTGTGTTTCTGTTCATTGTTAAGACCCATAAAGGTCAACTCGATCGCGGCGAACTCGCCTTCGGCGACGGTAGCCTTTGTGCCTTCGAGGCATAATTCGCCCACCTTTTGCCAATCGGCGTCGGTCGGCTCGCCGGTTCCTACTCCAGGTATCTTTAGGATCTGCGCGCGCAGGTTCTCATCCGCGAACAAGCGCGAAACCGTTCCGGGCACTCCCGACGACGATCCGGCGGCAAGAGCAGCGGCCCCTGCGGCGCCCTTCAACACGCGGCGGCGGCTCGCCTGAATTCTCATCAACCGTTCATAGACGTCGACCCTCATCGCTTTCCTCCTCCCGGTTGTGACAAAGTTTGACGGTCACAAGCTTCTTCTGCACCTCGCCTGCCCAGGGTCGTTGGCTGCTGTTGCCGACCCTTGAACATCATGGACCCTCGCGGTAATCTCAAGTCTGGCGGAGTCTGGCAACTAGTGGCTTATTCGCAGACCACGGGCTATTCCAGCGCCACCTCTCAGGTCTTGTGGGAGGACGGTGAACGGGTTGTCTGCCGTGATTGGCGTTTGGATGAGCAGGGCGAACGACGTGCCGTTCTGATCGTCGTACCTGCCGTCGAACACCCGTCTCGATCAACCCTCGAACGGTTCAGCCACGAATACGAACTCAAAGACCAACTCGATGAATCTTGGGCGCTGCGGCCGTTGGACCTCGTCCATGGCGCAGGGCAGACCATCTTGGTGCTTGGAAATGTTGACGGCGAACCACTCGACATGCTGCTCAGCACACCAATGGAGGCTAGACGCTTCCTCAACCTCGCCACCGCAATTACGGTGGCTGTGGGTAAACTACATCAGCGCACTCTGATCCACAAGGACATCAAACCAGCAAACATTTTCGTCAATGCTGCCACGGACGATGTGTGGCTGACAGGTTTCGGTATCGCCTCACGTTTGGTGCGCGAGCGCAGGCCTCCCGAAACAATCGACGGCACGCTTGCCTACATGGCGCCTGAGCAAACGGGGTGGATGAACCGCTCAATCGACTCCCGTAGCGACCTCTACGCACTCGGCGTCACGTTTTACCGAATGCTCACAGGAATTTTGCCGTTCGTGGCCGTGGATTCCATGGAGTGGGTCCACTGCCATTTAGCAAGGAGGCCGATTGCACCTGCCGAGCGGCTGAAGGAAATTCCCGGCGTCCTTTCAGCGATCGTCATGAAGCTGCTCGCAAAGGAGGCCGAAGATCGCTATCAGACCGCCGCCGGTCTCGAAAACGACCTTCGCCGATGCTGGACTGAATGGACCGCGCACGGTCGAATCGACGACTTTCCACTTGGCGAGCACGACACATCCGCCCGCCTCGTAGTTCCCGAGAAACTCTACGGACGGCGAAAGGAGGTCGAGACGCTGCTGACTTCTTTCGATCGCGTGGTCAAAGGCGGCGCTCCGGAATTGGTGCTTGTTTCCGGCTATTCCGGCGTGGGGAAATCCTCGGTCGTCAACGAACTGCGGCCGGTTCTAGCACCGTCGCGCGGCTTTTTCGCTTCCGGCAAGTTCGATCAGTACAAACGCAATATTCCCTACTCCACGCTGGCGCAGGCCTTTCAAAGCCTGGTTCGGCCCCTGCTCGCCAAGAGCGAAGCCGAGCTTGCGCCTTGGCGCGAAGCGCTTCAGAAGGCACTGGGGGCGGACGCCGCGTTGATCGTCGACCTCGTACCCGAAGTAAAGCTCATCATCGGGGAGACGCCGCCCCTTCCCGAGCTTCCGCCACAGGACAAGCAACAGCGTTTCCAATTGGCCCTTCGCCAGTTTGTCCGGGTCTTCGCTCAGCCGGGGCGTCCTCTGGCGCTTTTCCTTGATGATCTGCAATGGCTGGACGCGGCGACGCTCGACCTGCTGGAAGAGCTGTTGATCCGGCCCGACCTGCGAAATCTCCTCGTCATTGGTGCCTACCGCGACAACGAAGTCACGGAAGCACACCCGCTCATGCATAGGCTCGAGGCAATTCGGCGAACCGGGAGGGTGCACGGCATCAAGTTGGATCCACTGACAGTCGAGGATTTGGGAAGACTCGTCGCGGACTCGCTGCATTGTGAACAGGAGGAGTCCGCTGCCCTGACCGAGATGGTGTACGCGAAGACCAACGGCAATCCGTTCTTCGCGATCCAGTTCCTTCAAGTCCTCGCCGACGAGGGTCTCTTGGCATTTGACTATGCGCGGGCACGATGGTCATGGGACGTCGCCGGCATCTACGACAAACGGTACACGGCAAACGTTGTTGACCTCCTCGTCCCGAAGCTGAAGCGGCTGCCGCCCGATACGCAACACGCGCTACGGAGCCTCGCTTGCCTCGGCAACGTTGCCGACGTCGCGACACTCTCGATGGTCTTGAAGAAGTCCGAAGACCGGGTTCACGCCGCTCTCCTGGAGGCGCTCTGCCAACAATTGATCGAGCGCCTCGAGCATACTTACAAGTTTGCGCACGACCGGGTGCAGGAGGCCGCCTACGCGCTGATACCGAAGAAGTCCCGCGCCAAGATCCATTTGACAATCGGCCGGCTGCTGACAACGCAAATGCCGCTGGGAAAGCGCGAAGAAGCAATCTTCGACATTGTCAACCAGTTCGATCAGGCGGCCGCGCTGATCGCCGAAGACGAGGAGCGTGAGCAGGTCGCGGCACTCAATCTGGTTGCGGGCAAGCGGGCAAAGTCAGCAAGTGCTTTCGTCGCCGCTCTGCGGTATCTCGAAGTCGGCCGGGCCCTGCTCGGCAAGAATGGATGGCACCGCAATCACAGGCTCACCTTCGACCTCGATCTCCACCTTGCCGAATGCGAGCATTTGAGCGGGCGATCCGAAGAAGCCGAGCAGCGTCTTTTGGCGCTATCAGGGCAAGCTCAAACGTCGATCGACTCTGCTGCTGTCGCCTACTTGTTGATCAATCTCTACATAATCTTGGATCGAAGCGACGACGCCGTCGCTGTCGGCCTCGCCTACCTGCGTCGGCATCAACCGCAATTGGCGTTGGGTTCAACGGCCGAGGACATCAGGCAGGAATGCAATCGATTGTGGAGCAAGATCGAGGGCTCGTCCATCGAGGCTCTGCTCTACTTGCCCTTGATGAGCGATCCACAGCAGCGGGCGACAATGAATGTGCTCACATCCATGCTTTCAGCTGCCCAGTTTACTGATCTCAATCTCTTCCACCTCATTATCATTCATATGGTGGGCCTCAGCCTTGAACACGGCAACACGGAAGGCTCGTGCGTTGCCTACGCTTTGCTTGGTTGCGTGCCGGGTCTCGATGCCGAGAAATCTCTAGCCGGCTTTCGTGTCGGCCAGATTGCCTTGGACTTGGTCGAGAAGCACAGATTTGATCGTATCAGAGGAGCTATCTCCTACTTATTCGCGCTTTTCACCGCGCACTGGACGCAGCCTTTGGAAACCTGCCAGAGGTTGTTTCGGGGCGCTTTCGAGGCCGCTGTGGAGGTTGGAGATCTCAAAAATGCGTCCTTTGCCCGCGTCGATCTGATCACAAATCTTCTGGCAACCGGACAATCGCTCGAGGAGGTGGAGCGCGAGGCGAAAAGTGCGCTTGCCTTCGTGCAAGGCGTCCGGTTCGGTCTGATCAGCGACGTCATCCTGGCGCAACTCGGGGTGATCCGGGCGCTCCGGGGACAGACTGCACAGCTAGGCTCGTTTAACGATGGCGAATTTGATGAGAACATATTCGAGCAGCATCTGGAAGGTGACCCCCGCCTGGCCGTGGCAGCGTCGCGGTATTGGATCCGCAAGCTGCAGCTCAAGGTCTATGCTGGCGACTACGCAGACGCCGAAATTGCTGCATCGAAAGCAGAATTGCTTCTTTGGACGCTACCCGCTCAACAGGAGCTGCCTGAGTATCATTTCTATGCCGGCCTCGCCTGGGCGGGGAATTGCGATACCACAGCGGCGACAGGTGCGGATGACGCCTTGAACCGGCTGAGAGCTCACCAGGGAAAATTCGCGTACTGGTCACTCGGTGGGCCGAAAAATTTCGCACATGGAGCAGCGTTGCTCGGCGCAGAGTTGGCTCGGGTCGAACGGCGCGAAAGCGACGCGATGCAGCTTTATGACGAGGCCATACGTTCGGCGCGAGAGCAGGGCTTCGTTCAACACGAAGGGCTCGCCAACGAACTGGCGGCCCGCTCCTATGCTGCGCGCGGCTTTCCAACGATCGCGAACGCATATCTACGGGAAGCGCGCTCCTGTTATCTGCTCTGGAGAGCCGACGGCAAGGTGCGGCAACTCGATCAAATGCATCCTCACTTGAGAACGGCGGGGATCGCTCAGTCTTCACTCGGCAGCATTGGCGCCCCTTTGGAGCAACTCGATCTGGCGACCGTGATGAAGGTTTCGCAAACCATCTCCGCCGAGATAGTCCTCGAAAGGCTGCTCGACACTCTGATGCGCACCGCCATCGAGCACGCCGGCGCCGAGCGTGGACTGTTGGTCCTTGCCGACGGTGGAGGATTTCGGATTGAGGCTGAAGCAACAACTATTCAGAACACTGTTCTGGTGAGCGTCAAGCCGGCTGAGGTGTCGGCAGCTCTGCTTCCCGAGTCAATCTTTCACTATGTCGTCAGAACAAAAGAAAGCGTCCTTCTGAACGATGCGTCCGCCGATGAACGGTTTTTTAGCGACGAATATATACGGCGGTGTCAGGCTCGATCCGTCTTCTGCCTGCCGTTGCTCAAGCAGACCCGCCTTATCGGCATTCTCTACCTCGAGAACAATCTCAGCACCGACGTCTTCACGTCTGATCGGATCAGTGTTCTGAAACTGGTCGCCTCCGGGGCAGCCGTTTCGCTTGAGAACAGCCGGCTTTACGATGACCTGAGGGAACGCGAAGCCCGGATGAGACGCCTCGTCGATTCGAACATTGTCGGCATCGCAATCGGCGTGCTGGCAGAACAGATCATTGACGCCAACGACGCCTTTCTTCGGATTGTCGGCTATGACCGGGAGGATCTCGCGGAAGCACATCTCAATTGGACGGACCTGATACCTGTTGAATGGCGAGAGATTGACGCTCAGCGCATTTCGGAGATCAGATCGATGGGCCTTGTCGAACCTTATGAAACCGAGCTAACCAGGAAGGATGGAACCCGAATTCCAGTGTTGGTGGGCACTGCGCTCTTTGACGGACCAGAGGACCAAGGGGTCTCATTCATTCTCGATTTAAGTGATCGCAAGCGGGCGGAAAAAGAGGCCCGCGAAAGCGAGCGGCGATACCACGAAATAGAGATTGAATTGGCACACGCAAACCGCGTCACCATGCTAGGGCAACTCTCAGCTTCGATTGCTCATGAAATCAGCCAGCCTCTGTCAGGCGTAATCATGAATGCAGGCACCGGCTTGCGGATGCTTGCCGCCGCTCCCCCGAACGTGGACGGCGCGCGTGAAACGACACGACGCACTATCCGCGACGCCAATCGCGCTTCGGAAATTATCCAGCGACTGCGAGCGCTTTTTGCTAAACGTGAGGCCACTCGTGAGTTACTTGACCTCAACGAGGCCATCCGGGAAGTCATCGCCCTATCGAAGCAGGAGCTCCAGCAAATGCACGTGACTTTGCGCTCGGACTTGACCGATGATCTACCACCGGTAAAAGGCGACCGCATCCAGCTTCAGCAAGTGATGCTAAACCTCGTCAGGAATGCCATGGACGCGATGTCTGCGGTTGAAGACGATCAAAGACAACTGCTTGTCAGAACGACGGCAACTGGCTCGGACCTGCTGGTCGCCGTTGAAGATAGGGGGCCTGGTCTGGATCCAGACAGTCTCGACCGTGTCTTTGTTCCGTTCTACACTACCAAGTCCGATGGTGTGGGTATGGGTCTATCGATTTGCCGCACGATTATCACGGCTCATGGTGGCAACCTCTGGGTCAGTCCCGCCGTGCCCCGGGGTGCGATTTTCCAGTTCACATTGGCGGCCATTCCGACGGACGCAGCGTAACCATTACGCCTGGCGAGCTTGCCACGAGAGATCAAAGATCTCCTTGCCTATGCCACCTTGCACAGTCGATGCTTGTATCTCGGCCGTGCAGATCAATTGCCAGTTTCCCCAAGCGGCACGAGGTCAATCTTGGCGAGGTGCCGCCTGTATGCTCGAAGCCAAACCGGGATTAATCTGATCCGGCTCTGGCGTTGCCTGAGCTTCCCATTCGGGGACCGATTGCGCCAACTTACCCTCAGCCGTGACGGTTGGGATACAGTCGGGCCGCGCCGCGGGGCCATCGAGCACGTTGGACAGACTTGCACGCACGCTGTCGAGCCAGGTAGAATGGCCGGCGCCGGAGTGGTCTCGCACCGACACGGTTGCCGTCATGCCGGAGACAAGCGGCACGCCGGGCGGAACTTCGTCTATCGCGATGCGAACCGGGACACGCTGTGCCAGCCGCACCCAGGTATAGATCGGATCCACATTCGGTAGACCTTGTGCGCCAACGGCTGCGTTGGAAACGCTGAGGCCGCGTGTGATGGTGCTGACATGCCCGATGATCGGTGCTGAGTAGCCCATCAGCCTCGCCTCGACTTGGGCGCCCGTGCAGACGCGCGCCATTTTGGTCTCTTCGAAATAGCCGTCGATCCAGAAACTGTCGGCATCGATGATCGAAACATTGGCGACACCCTGGCGAGCATAGTCACCGGCGCGCAGCAGCAGGTTCGTCACGTATCCATTTACGGGGCTACGAACCTCGGTACGCCTCAGGTTCACTTCAGCCAAGGACACCTGGGACTGCGCGGCTTCAAATGCGGCCTCGGCCTGGATCGCGTTGCCGGCATAGATCTGCTGTTGTTCGGGGGTGGTCGCGAGGGTCGACAATTTGCCCTGTCGTTCGGATTGCCGCTGCTTTACCTGCACATCCGCCGCCCTCTGCTGCAGCGCTGCTTTGCTGCTCTGTAGGGCCACGTCGAAATCGAACTGATCAAGCACATAAAGGACATCGCCCTTGTGCACAAACTGGTTGTCGACAACACGCAGTTCTTTGATCCGGCCGGTAACTTCTGGAGCAACGCTTGCCACCTGAACGCGGATACGCCCATCGCGCGTCCATGGCGCGGTCAAATAATGATCCCAAGCGACGACTGAAATGAGGACGGCGACGAGCGCCAGCGCAAGTGTGGCCAGTCGCTTGGCCACTGCTGCCAGCGCCATTCGCATCGCGCCCCCTTGTCGAGTCAATTGGCCTTGGGGGATGGAAGCTGTCTGGGCGCCGTCTTGTGCAGCCGGAACAGCAACAACATTCAGGTTCGCCGCCTGCAATGCTTCGTTGTCAATTTGTGCAGGTATCAGGGCAGTAGGCTCCGTCTCGGGGGCCAGCGCCGCCTCCTGAACAAACTTCTTCTTGAGTTGCGCGTCCATGACAGTCTCCATCAAGCGAGTAGCACAAGGCCGCCAAGCACGGCCACATAAAGGCTGAGCTCGGCGATCGATACGTGGCTGAAGATGCTTGCGAAGCCGACGAGGTGCAGGATCGGCCGAAGCCCCAGAATGATGACGAGCGCGGCCACGGCGTAGGTAATGAATGGCGCGAAAAAGACCCCGCCGATCGCAAGCTCATGAAAATCGTATGTCATGACCTGGCTCCTTCATATGAATGGTAGCGGGCGCCTTTTCGACAATTGCACTGGCAATGACGAGCGCTGCACGCGCAGTGGCGACGGCATGATCAGTCTCGGCGCGGTCACGCAAATCGTCGGCGGATGCGCGCATCAGCTGTGGATCGCGGGCGGCCAAAGCTGCCCGCGCGTTCTCGACCAGACCGCCCATAGCGCGATCCGTCAGCTGTGCAAGCCGGGCTGCACCGCAGCGGATCGCAGCGGCTTGATCAAAATATGCGAGCGCATACTCGACCGAGCTTCGATACTCCGCTTCGTTCGGACCGGCCGAAGCGATCTGCCCGACCCGCACGGCATCTCTGAATGCCGCCTCCTCGGGTGCGTAACGTCGTTCGGGACGAGCTATCAGCAGCCGAAGATCATGCCACGCCGATGCGAGCAGCCAGCGTCGGCGCTGGCCGTTTGATACTGGGGGAATGAGGTACTGAGTTGCGAGCAGCACGCTCATCGCCACACAGGTGAATAGAGAGGTGAACAGGAATGACTGCGGACTGTAGGTTTGCGGATTGCTTGGGGCGAGCACGGCCGAAATGAAGATCAGGTTCACTTTTCCAAGACCCGCCCAGACCGGGTTCGACGAGGTCGCCACGAGCGCGGCTCCGATCAGGAATGGAGCAAGGCCGAGTGCCAGCAACTGAAAGTCGGAAACGCCGTTGAGGACAAAGAATTCCAGGATGCCGGTCAGCGCGACAGCGATCGGCGCGCCGATAAAACCGAGCGTCGTGAAGATTCGTGGCGCTGGAGTCGTTGCACCCAGTCCCATTGCGACTGCAACCAGAGACAGCGCCGAACTCGCGCTCGGCCAGCCAGCCAGTACGAAAAACAGGGAAGCCGCCGCAACGCACGCTGCCGCCCGGACTCCATTTTCTATCGCAATCCGCTGAGACCGGTAGAGTGGCGCTCGCCATGACCACGCTGGACGCGCGACAGACTTCAACGTCATAAGGTGAAGCTGAACCTCCGCATCTCGCCGCATAAGTTCGCCGAGCGCCCACCGCAGTGGCATTTGATCGAGATCGACCGAGTCGAGATCTTGATCGCGAGATGAAAGTTTCGAAAGCTCCTCAGAGTTTGAATCGAACATGGAGGCCCACCGTTCGCGCGGTGCCGTCTCCGGGATCGCCGGAAGGGCGGCCAGGGCTCGCACCGCCTGCAGTTCCGCCACCAACGCCACCATCGCGCTGCGGGCCGCAGCACTTCTCGCCGGACCGCTGCTCGATTCGGCTGCGAGGCTCGATATGTCCGGGCGGAGCGTGACGATCTCTCTGATCAGGCCAGTGACCGCCACGGCATCGGTGGCCTCGCGGCGAATGACCGCCCGTGCATAATTTCGCACGCGGTGGTGAAGAACTGCGAGCTGCGCGCCAAGCTGCGGATGGCGATCGGGCGCCAACAACAGATCATTCACGAGCGTGATCGACAGCACCCCAACCGCGATGGCAGCACCGCGCTCCATTGCCGCCTCAAAGACAATCTGCGGGTTGTCGATCTGCTGGATGGCGATGAACGCGACGGTATATCCTGACAGTACCGCCGCGTAGGCGCGATAGCCGTCCAGCAGGCCGCACGCATAGATGCAGAGCCCCATCCATAAAGCGAAGGCCACCAGAAGCAGATCTCTCGTTTGCGAAAGCGCCCCCACGACTACAATCGAGACGACCACACCCAGGATGGTAGCAATCAGACGAAATCCCGCCTTCTCCAGCGCCTGCCCGCGGGTTGGTTCGGCCAATATCATAACAGTGAGCATGGCTGAGGACGGCGCCTCGAGTTGAAGCCAGAAACTCGCCAGCAGGGCAACGACCGCGGCCATCCAGATGCGGATCGCGAAAGCCCACGACCGGACAGGAAATCCGGCGAAAGCGAAGGGCAGTTGTGTCGTGGTTGCGCTCACGGCCGGGCCCATTTCCTCACTGGAGGATCACGCTTGCAGCGGAAGCCAGGATCCACAATCCGAACAACGGAATGAGTATCCATCGCGCCTGGGTGACGCTGATGTCGTTCTTCGTCCTGATGATTGCAGCGACGCGTGAATTGCTAAGCCGGGGATCGCGCATGACACATCTCCTGTGTTTGATGCGCTAGAGATCGACTGTCGGCGGCCGCGAATCCATTACACGATGGTGTCGGCGATACTTTTGGATTGGTCTGCGAAGTGGCGTCTTTCGGCCGTGCCGGGAGGGCAGCCGCTTCGAGATGATTGCCCCAAGCTACAGTCGACTATCGCCGCAGCTTGCGATGGCCGCAGCCCTTAGGTCACAGCTCTTCGCGGAACGACGAGTTTTGCCGTAAGTATCTGAACGACGTCATTATTCTGATTCAGTGTTCTGCTGACGATGGTAACGATGCCTCGATCTGGCTTGGATCGGGAGGGAGTAACTTCAACCACCTCGCTCTCCACGTGCAGGACATCGCCAGGGCGTGTGGGCGCTGGCCAGGTTATCTCTCCTCCAGCCCCGATAATTCCGCCGACCAGCGGTAACCCGCTTTCGACATTCAACCGCATGGTGATGGCGGCGGTGTGCCAGCCGCTTGCCGCCAACCCTTTGAACACGGTGTCCGCGGCGGCATCCGCATCCATATGAAACGGCTGCGGATCAAATTGCGCGGCGAAAACCTTGATCTGTTGTTCATCGATCGTATGACTGGCGCTGACAAAGCGCTGTCCGACGTGGAGATCGTCCAAATGGAGACGGCCTGCCGGGATCCGGTCACTCATGATGCAGTTCCTCCCTCTTATTCCACGACCGCCATGTTGCCATAAGTCGCTCTGAGTTGCTTCTTGTCGAACTTTCCGACGCTGGTCCGGGGAAGTGTGTCCACAAACAGTATCTTGTCGGGAATGCCGACCTTCGAGATCACACCTGAATCGGCAAACGACTTCAGATGCGCCTTTATCCTGATGTCGCTGAGTTCGCTGCCGCTCTTGGCATTCCTGATGACCAGAGCCAGGGGTCGTTCGCCCCATTTCTCGTCCTTGATGCCGATGACCGCGGCTTCGGACACACCCTCGCACTGAGAAATGAGATCCTCAATCTGCAACGATGAGACCCATTCTCCGCCGGACTTGATGACGTCCTTGATCCGATCGACGACACGGAGATAACCGCCGGCGTCGATGACGCCGATATCGCCAGTATGCAGATAGCCACCGGACCACAATTGCTCGGACGCTTCCGGGTTGTCGGCATAGCCCTGCGTGAGCCACGGTGCGCGCACCTCGATTTCGCCGGTGGTTTTGCCGTCATGCGCCACCTCATCCCGGTTTCTGTCGATGAGCCGCAGGTCGACAAGCGGTGCCGAGATGCCGGCCATGGTTCGGATATTCAGCTGTTTGTCCAGGTTCGCAGTGAGGTCTTCGGTTCTGACCTGTACAAGAGAAATCAGTGGCGCGGTTTCGGACATGCCGTAGCCGGCATAGACGTCAACGCCGAGCGCCAGCGCTTGCCTGGCAAGCCCCTTCGGCAGTTCCGAACCCCCGACCGCCATCTTCAATCCGGCAAGGTCGGTGTTTGCCGCCATAGCAGCGCCGAGAAGCATTTGCAGGATCGTCGGAACGCCGTGCGTGACCGTGACGCCTTCGGTCCTGATCAGCTTGAGAAGCAAATGTGGATCGTACCGGCCCGGATAGACCTGCTTGACGCCGCTGAGCGTCGCCGTGAATGGCAATCCCCAGGCGTGCACATGAAACATCGGGGTCATCGGCATATAGACGTCGTCGCGGCAGAAACGGCCCTGTTTCGAGGCAGTCCCCAGGAAAGCCATTTGAGCGAGCGTGTGGAGCACCAGCTGTCGATGACTGAAATAGACTCCTTTTGGCTTACCCGTCGTGCCTGACGTATAGAAGGTCGTGGCGAGGGTGTTTTCGTCGAAGTCCGGGAAATCGTAGTCGGCCGAGGCGCCGGCCAGCAGGTGCTCATATTCGCCTGCAAAGGAGAGGCCGCCCGTCTGGGGAACCGCCCGGTCGGACATCAGGATCAGCGTCTTCACTTTGGGCAATTGCTGGATGATCCCTTCCAGGACCGGCACGAAATCATCGTCGACGAGAAGCACCGACGAGCCGGCATGATCGATCGTGTAGGCGATCTGCTCCGGCGACAGCCGGACATTCACGGTTTGCAGGACAGCCCCCATCATTGGAACCGCAAAATAGGTTTCCAGAAACCGATTGCTGTCCCAGTCGAGCACGCCGACAGTGTCGCCGGCTGCAACACCCAACCCGGCGAGGCTGGACGCGAGCCGCCCGATGCGTTCACGCAACTGGCGATACGTGAAGCGCCTCACGTCGCGATAGACGATCTCCTGATCCGGCGCCTGCACAAGAGGCGTATGCCACAGCTGCTTTATGAGCAGCGGATACCGATATGCGGAGTTGGCGCCTGCTATGAGCCTGCCCGTCATGGCGGCATCCTCTGTCGTTCTGAATGAGGCGAAGCAAAATTGCAGGGGCGGCCGCGATCGGTGATCGTGGCCGCCCCCGATGCCGAGCCTAAGCCGCGCGCGCGGCAGCTGTTCCCGCAGCGTTGGTGCGCAATTCGAGCAGACCGAGCAGCAGTTCGTCGCGTTCCGCCTCCAGCTCCGCCACTGTGCGCGATCCGATCTCGGCATGGACGCTGTCGATCAGCTTCTGCTGCACCTCCTTCGTCAGCACAGGCGCGCCGAGAGACTTCCACGAGGCAGTCATCGGGCCCGCGAACTGCTCGAAGAAGTGGTCGATGCCGCCCTGGCCACCGCCGAGATGGTTGAGCATCATGTTGCCCATGATGCCCCAGCGCAGACCTGGCCCATAAGACAGAGCCGTATCGACGTCGGCTGCGCTCAGCACGCCTTCGGCAACAAGGTAATAGACCTCGCGCGCCAACGCACCCTGGAGACGGTTGGCGACGTGCCCCGGCAATTCCTTGTTGATGCGCACAGTCTTCTTGCCGATCGAGGTGTAGAACATTTCTGCGCGCCGGATCGTCTCTTCCGAAGTCTTTGCCCCGCCGACGATTTCGACCAGCGGCATCAGGTGCGGCGGATTGAACGGATGGCCGATGACACAGCGCTCGGGATGCGATGCTGCGCCCAACTGGATCTGGCTCATCGGCAATCCCGACGAACTCGAGGCAATGATGGCGTCCGGCGCTAGCAACTGGTCGAGCTGGCCGTAGAGCTTCTGCTTGAAATCGAGCCGCTCGGGCCCGTTCTCCTGCACGAGGTCTGCGCCTTTCAGTGCTTCTGCCAAATCGGCGGTGAAAACGAGCCGCAGCGGCGAGGCGCCGGGAGCGAGCCCCAGCCTCTCGAGCGCTGGCCACGCAGCGTCGACGAACCGTCTCAAAGCGGCTTCAGCATTGGGCGCGACGTCGGTTGCGACGACGTCGAGACCCTTGGCCAGGAATAGCGCGGTCCAGCTCGCGCCGATGACCCCGGTTCCGATGACTGCGACCTGGCGAATGGTTTTGGTGTCGGACATGATCTGATCTCCT
The DNA here is from genome assembly GCF_053848025.1 of Mesorhizobium sp. 128a. Classification (NCBI taxonomy): domain Bacteria; kingdom Pseudomonadati; phylum Pseudomonadota; class Alphaproteobacteria; order Hyphomicrobiales; family Phyllobacteriaceae; genus Mesorhizobium; species Mesorhizobium sp. 128a. The sequence goes on from NZ_JBSPKY010000014.1 coordinate 68,887, forward strand.
TGAGAATTGTCAGGCGTAGGCAATGCCGGTGAGATTTCCCTGGGCATAACGAAGCGTCCGCTGCTCAGTCCCGTCGAGCTTGGCGGAATACACCGACCCGCCAAAGTCGGTGATGAACATGCGGTCGCCGGCAACATCGAGGGCGATGCCGATACCCTCCATCAGCCCAGCGAACAGGATCTCTGGCGCGCGACCGCGACCAGCCGGCGGCTCGATCGGCGCGCGGTTGACGGTGTTGCCGGAGGGAGGATCGCCACGATCGGTCCAATAGAGAAAGCCGTTTTCGAGATCGAGTTCGAGGTCGATTGGCTCAGGCAGGTCGTCGAACAGCACCTGGATGTCCGAGCGGTTAAATCCGTCCTCACCTTTCGGAAAATCCAGGCCTGCCCGGAAAATTCGGCCGAGGCCCGCATTATCCGGACCCTTTTGTGTCCAGTAGACGTGCCGCCGGATCGGGTCCACGGCAATGCCAACGCACCATCTTGTCGCGTCGCCTCGATCGTCGTCGCCCTGCCCGGTCTGAACCAGTGTCTCGACGTCGGTACCGTCGAGGTTGGCACGCATGACCCTCATCCCCTCGCGGTCGGACCAATAGAGCTTGCCGCTGCGCTGCTCCAGATGAAGTTGTTTTGGCGTATGGGTGACGCCGTTCGGTATGATGATTTGACGATTGCTTCCGTCGAGATCGGCACGCTCGATGGAGCCGTCGTTGAGTTTAAGCGTCCCCATGTCGGTCCAGTAGATATGGCCGGCTTCAGCATCGACCACGATGCCGTCGGGAAACCGGCAGCCGGTGACGATGACGCTTTGGTCGGAGCCGTCCGTATTCATCGCGTGAATGCGACCGCCACTGAGTTCCAGCACGAACAGCCGGCCCATGCGGGCCGCGCCCGAAATGGTCGTTGCCTTGGTAGCTTCCAATATGCTCATCACCTGTTCCTTTCATGTCGCGGATGGCGGCAACGCCTATTCGGCCGCCATCGCTGACGTCTTGGTGAAATTCGGTGGACGCTTCTCAAGGAAGGCGGACAGCGCTTCCTTGGCTTCGGCTGAGCGCAGTCGCTCGCTGAACTCTTGCCCTTCCGCGTCGATGGCCGCCTTCATCTGGTCGATGAAACCCCGTTTGAGGAGCCGCTTGCTGGCCTGCAATGCGCCACCTGGTTTGGCTGCAAGCTTCTGTGCGGTCTCCATTGCCGTGGCGAACAAGTCATCGTCGGGCACCACGCGGGTCACCAGACCCAGCTCCGCAGCCCGCGCAGCGCTGAACCGGTCTCCCAGCAGGAACAGTTCCGCGGCTCGGAGATGCCCAATGCGCGCCGGCAGCGAGTAGCTCGATCCGAACTCCGGCGTCAGCGCCAGATTGATGAAGGGCAGCTGAAACCGCGCACCTTCGCCGGCGTAGACCACGTCACAATGGGTCAGCATCGTTGTTCCGCCGCCGACCGCCGCGCCTTGTACCGCCGCGACGATTGGCTTTTCCAGACTTACGAAAGCGCGCATCAGCTGCGTCTGCGGAGATTCCCCCGGCCCAGGCGGTGGTTTAAGGAACTCGCCTGCATCGTTGCCGGCGCAGAAGTCGTCGCCTGCGCCATGCCAGAGGACGACACGGGTCTCTCCGTCTTTCGCGCCATCGATCAGGATATTCGCCAGTTGCGTGTACATGGCGCCGGTCATCGCATTCTTCTTCTCCGGGCGATTGAGCTCGACCCGCAGAATGCCGCCGGAACGTTCGGTGAGTATCTCGGTCATTGCTGTCTCCGTACTGTCGTTCGACCCGCTATGCAGCGCGTTCCTGTGCCTTCGGCACGGCGCCGCTGGCCCGCAGGCTGTCGATGCCCTTGGCATCGAATCCGACCTGCCGCAGGATCTCCTCGGTATGTTCACCAAGACCCGGAGCACCCCTGGCGGGAACCTTGGTTACGCCGTGCACCTGAATTGGGCTGCTGATCGTTTCGGTCAGTCTGCCTCCCGCGCCCTCGAGTGGAACGACGATGTCGTTCAGCCGCAGCTGCGGGTCCTGGATCACCTCTTGCGGGCCGCGAATGGCGCCGAACGTGACGTGGACACCGTTGAAGACATCGTACCAATGCGCCATGGGCTGCGCGCCAAAGACCTGGTCGAGGATAGCCGTCAGTTGCGGCCTGTTTGCCGCGAGCTTTGCGTGGCCGGAAAAGCGTGGGTCTGTGAGGAGGTCTTCGCGCCCGATCGCCTTTGCCACATCCGCGATTTTGTCGGGTGTAATGATCAACGCGAACCAGGTTCCGTCGGAGGCTTTGTAGATGTTAAGCCCAGCATTGGACGGGTTCTCGCGATCGTGCGGGGCGGCAAACTTGGCGCCGGCCAACGCACCCTGGATCGAGACGCTTGCCGACCAGACGCCCTCGGCAAGCAGCGACGTCGTAACGTAGCCGCCCTTGCCCGTGCGCTCACGCCGATAAAGCGCGGTAACGATCGCCGAATAAAGCCCCATGGCCGTGGCGTTGTCGCCGCTGCCGCCCACCGGCCAAGTTGGTGGCGCACCGGCATCACGCGTCATCGACAGTAGCCCGCTGCGGGCCCAGTAGGAGGTGATGTCGAAGCCGGGTAGGTTCGCGTCCGGCCCGTTTTCGCCGAAACCAGTTAGGTCGGCATAGATCAGCCTCGGATTCCCTTCAACGACATCGCTGTATTCAAGCTTGAGCTTGGCGCGGGCGTGGTGCGGCGTGTTGACGACGAAGACGTCGGCCCACGTGACGAGCTTCTGCAGCACCAGCTGCGCGCTGGGCGATTTCAGATCGAGCGCGATGCTGCGCTTGTTGCGGTTGGCGAGATGCCATTGATAGGGATCCTCTGCCAGCGGCTGCGGTGCGACCTGGTGCCCGTGTCTCCACGGGTCGCCTGTCGGCGGCTCGACCTTAATGACGTCGGCGCCGAAGTCCGACATGATCACGGCGGCACTGGGACCGGCGACGAAGCTTGAGAAGTCCACCACCTTCAGCCCGGAAAAGATGTTGTCGGTCGTCATTTTCGTTCTCCTGAAATCTTGCGGTTCAGTGTCCGTGGAATTGGGGCGCGCGTTTCTCGAGGAAGGCGGACGTGCCCTCCTTCTTGTCTTCTGTTCCGGCGCTAAGGCCGAAATAGGCGGCTTCGAGGGCCAGGCCTTCGCTCTGGCTCGTGTCCATGCCCTTGTGCGTGGCTTCGAGCGCAAAGCGCACGGCTATCGGTCCATTGGCGGCGATCTGGTGGAGGATCGCTTCCGCGCGCGCCAGGAGTTCGGCGGCCGGCACGATCTCGTTGACAAGGCCGATGCGATAAGCCTCCTCGGCGTTGATCAAGCCGCCGGTCAAAATGAGCTGAAGCGCGCGGCCCTTGCCGATCAGGCGGGGCAGCCTTTGGGTGCCACCGCCACCGGGGAGCAATCCCAGCTTCACCTCAGGCTGGCCGAATTTGGCCTGCGGGACGGCGATGCGGATGGTGCAGGCCATTGCCGTCTCGCAGCCGCCGCCCAGCGCAAAGCCGTTGATTGCAGCAATGACCGGCTTGCCAAGATTCTCCACCAGATCGAGCACTGCCTGTCCAAGACGGCTCGATGACTCCGCCTCGACCGCGCTTACTTCCGCCAGCTCGCTGATATCGGCGCCGGCGACAAACGCCTTGTCGCCGGAGCCGGTAAGAATGACGCCGCGCACTGCGGCATCGTCACGCGCGTCCTCGAACGCCGAGCGGAGATCCAGCCAGGTCGCGCGATTGAGCGCGTTCAGCACCTTCGGACGATTGATCGTCACATAGGCGATGGCGCCCCTCTTCTCGTAGAGGACGTTGGCGGCGTACATTTCACTGACCGGCAAGCTCATGGCGTGCTCGAGGGTCTGTGCAACAGCGGGCGAGCTCATGGATCGTCTCCTGAGTTTCGAAGTGAATGATGGGATGTTTGACAACTCCGGCAGTCAGGGTCTCAGACGAAGGCGCTGAACCCGGTTGCGGCCTTGGCGATGATAAGGTTCTGCATCTGGAAGGTGCCCTCGTAGGAGTAGAGCGCCTCGGCGTCGGCAAACAGGCGTCCGACATTGTTGTCGACGATGATGCCGTTGGCGCCATGCACCTCACGCGCCCAGGCGACCGTCTCGCGCATACGCTGCGTCGTGAATGCCTTGGCAAGCGACGCATGCTGGTCGAGAAGCTTGCCCTCGCCGTGGAGTTCTTCGAGGCGGAACATCAGCGCCTGGCACGCCGTCACATTGGCGAGCATTTTGGCGATGAGATCCTGGATCATCTGGAACGAGGCGATCGGCTTGCCGAACTGAATGCGCTGCTGGGTGTATTTCACCGCGGCTTCGTACGCGCCCATCTGCACGCCGGTCGACATCCAGCCGACGCCGGACCGGGTCTCGCGCAGCACGAGGGCGGTATCGCGGAACGAATTGGCGTTCTGCAGGCGGTTGGCTTCCGGAACGCGGCAGTTCTTCATGGTGATCAGGCCGTTCTGGACCACCTTGAGCGCCATCTTGTTCTCGATCTTCGCCACGCTGAAGCCGGGCGTTGTCTTGTTCTCGACGATGAATCCCTTGACCTGGTTATCGTCCAGGTCGCGCGCCCAGATGATCGACACGTCGCACCAGGGTGCGTTGCCAATCCACTTTTTCTCACCGTTGAGGATCCAGGTATCGCCTTCGCGTTTCGCGGTCGTGAGCAGTCCGCCACCCGTCCCGGAGCCAACCAGCGGCTCGGTCAAGCCGAAGCAACCGATCATCTCCAGCCGCGCCATCGGCGGCAGCCATTTCTGCCGCTGCTCCTCGGAGCCCAGCAGGGCGATCGTCCCCATGGCGAGGCCGGTGTGAACACCAAAGAAAGTCGTGAACGAGGGGTCGACGCGGGACATCTCCATCGCCACCAAGCCCTTCAGCCTTGAGCTGTAGTCGCCAACGTTGAGGCCGCCAATATTGAGTTCCTTCAGCGGTTCGATCAGCTCGAACGGAAAAGCATCTCTGACCCAATAGTCGTTGATGATCGGCGCGACCCTGGTCTCCATGAAATCGTGCACCTTTGTGAGGATCGCCCGTTCCTCGGCGCTCAACGTGTCCTCGATCTGATAGAAATCGGCGTTGGGCGCCGGCAGCGGTTTCGGCTCACGGGCCTGCTTCAAGGCAGTTGCAGAAGGCATCTCGATCTCTCCATGGATGCGCCGCCACCACAGCAGTTTATCTCTGCTGCGCAAGTCGGCCTGTTGAATATGGTCAAAATAAAATGATGTTTCGATCAAATCTATAATACGATTGTATCGACCATACTTTGGTATCGAGAGTCAAAAATTCAATCAAAGATGAAACAGATGCCGAATCCGGGCAGTCAGGCCGGGATCTGGTTTTGGCAGTACAGAGCCATTGCGTTCATCCAACCTAGACTGTTCCGCAGCGGTTCGCCTTGACAGGAGCGAACCGAGTTCGTCCGCAATGGAAGGCCGGTCCCGCATAAGCGGCGCCAACCCTTCCTGGGTGATCTCATAAACCACGACAGGGGTCAGCGCCGTGACCGTACCTGGTTCGCCCGCACCGGTCAGCAGGCCGCCTTCTCCAAAGAAATCGCCCGGCGCCAGCCTGGCCAATTCGGCCGTCTCACCGACGGCACCCTCGCCCCGCCGCGTGACGACAGCGACACCGCTGCGAACGATCATAAGGCATTTCAACACGCTTCCCTGCTCGACGAATAATTCGCCTTTGCGAAAGGTGCGGCGCATCATCGTCGAAGCAAGTGCTTCCTTTTCATCCTCGGTCAGATGGGCAAACAGCGGAACGGCGTCGAGCAGCCGCATCTGCGTGGCGCGAAGCCCAGCGGACGAAGTGCTCGAAGCCGATGTGGCAACGGTGGCACCGCCATCGGGAGGTTGGGCGAGAGCCAGACCGGCAGCCTTCGCGTGGCGATAGGTCAGATCAAATATCTCGGTTTTTGCAACGCCCACCAGGGACACGTCGGCAACCCTGAACGTCAGCTCCAGTTCGGCCGCGTTCGCATCGAGCGAGGTTACATGGACACTGGGCTCCGGGGTTCTCAAGGTGGACGTGCTGCTGAGCAGGACGGAGTGCATCAGCTCGATCATGGCGGACGGTGCTGTCGTCGGCCGTAGGCGTATCGTGAGCGTTACGCCGTGGCTGGGCTCGGGAGTGCTCAGGTTTGTGAGTCTCGCTTTTGCCAGATCACTGTTGGGAACAATGACCAGGTCATTGGCGGCGGTCAGCAGGTGCGTTGCGCGCCAATTGGTCTCGACGACCTTGCCTTCCATCGCGTTGCCGAGAACAAGCCAGTCACCGATCCCGTAGGGCCTGGCCAGATTGAGAGCGATACCCGAAAACACGTCGCTCAATGTGCTTTGCAAGGCCAGGCCAAGGATTACCGCGATGGCGCCGGAGGTGGCAATGAGGGTACCGACCGGGGCATTGAAGACATAGGTGACGACTGACAGTGCTGCACCGACGTAGATGATGCCAACCACGAGATCCTGAAGGAAACGACCTTCGCGAACACGGCCCTCGAAAATCACGAAGACGCGCACCAGGCTGATCAGCGACCAGGCTGCGCTGGTCCACCACGCGATCTTGGCAAGTCCTGCGAAAAAGCGCAGCAGATCGGACGCGTTCTGTGGCCCAGGCGCGTAGGGAACGATGTCTTGGGATACCAGCAGGGCAGTGAGGGCGGCAAACAGAGCCAGCTGGCCGACCAGCTGGCGTTCGGATCGCTTGCGCAGCGCCAGCCGCGTAGACACCGTTCCCAGGGCAGCAAGCGTACCCGTCTGCACAATAGGGTCAGCAGCTAGCTGGGCGATGTCGCCATAACTCGGCATTGATCCCGGTTCCCTCGGCGGTTCCGCTCCCGCAGCCAGTCATCAATCCGGCGGTAAGCCTTCAATGGTTCCGGTAGGATCGAGCCGTACACGAGTTTCTGGTGGTCATTTGTCCGAGTTCATATTCGTCTGTATGCTTTGGAGAGCTATTGCACGTTGGTATCGGCAATACTTTAGACTCGATTTCTGTCCCTCCCCGGAGCTATTGGCATCGAAGACATCGATAACGGCGACGCAACCCTAATGGCCGATGCCCAGCCTGCCAGCTATGTTGACGAGATCGGCGAATGATGCGGCCTGCATCTTCTCCATCACTCTGCCCCGGTGGGCCTTGACGGTGATCTCGCTGATGCCCAGCTCGTACGCCACCTGCTTGTTCAGCAGTCCCGTAATGACCAGGGCCATTACTTCCTGCTCGCGGCGGCTAAGCGATGCGTGGCGGTCGCGCAGCACCTGCATCTCGATTTCGAGGGCAAGCGCTGTCCTGCTCCGCTCGATGGCCTGCTCCAGGGCCGCCAACATCGATTCTTCGCTGAAAGGCTTGGTCAGGAACTCAACGGCGCCCGCTTTCATTGCCTTCACCGTCATCGGCACGTCGCCATAGCCGGTAACGAAGATGATAGGCATCTCCGTGCGTTCCACGGAAACCAGCTTCTGCAGATCCAGGCCGTTTAAATCGGGAAGGTTGACGTCGAGGACAAGACAGTTCGGAACCAGCGCCCTCGGACGGGAGAGGAATTGCTGCGCCGATTCGAAAATCTCGGGCTGCCAACCCGCGGATCGTATCAGCAGTTCGAGCGACTCGCGGACAGAAATGTCGTCGTCGACAACGAACACAAGAGGGGTTTCCTGCGACATAGGTGTCAGCTCCCCAAGTCTCTGGGTGAATTCACCAATTTCGTATGCACAGCTATTACCCCCCTGCCACATACCTATCAAGCTGCGCACATCAGTCCGGTCGCAGCGCCGAATTTATGGCCTCCTGCAAAGCGTCGTCTGTGAACGGCTTGAACAGGCAATCTACAGCACCCTGCTCGATGAGGCGCGGCCGCACGGCATCATCCTTGAGCGCCGTGATGAAAATGGTTGGAATCTTCTCCCCGCGGCGCATCAGCTCAAGATGCAATTCAGGGCCGGTCATCCCGGGCATTGCGACGTCGATAATGAGGCATCTGGTTCGGCCGAGGCTATCAGACGCCAAGAACTCTTCAGCCGAGGAAAAGGCCTCCGCACTGAAGCCAAGCTCCTTAAGCAAATCGGGAAGAGACTCGCGTACGGACTCGTCATCGTCGACGATCGATACGAGTGGATGCGTAACTTTCATGAAAACTCCGATGCAATTTGGGTATTGCCACGGGCTGCTTCGGTCGTGGCAACTTCCTGAACGGATGTTGCATCCGCTGAACCGCGTGGGATCGAAAATGCAAATGTTGCTCCGGGCCCATCGTTGGCTTGCGCCCAAAGACGTCCGTTGTGTCGTTCGATGATCGAGCGGCTGACAGAGAGGCCGATTCCCATGCCATCGCTCTTCGTTGTGTAGAACGCCTCGAACAGCCGCTCGTTCCCTTCGGGTCCTATCCCGATGCCCGCATCGCGCACGGAAAGACGGACCCCATCTTCGTCAGCTTTTGTCCAGACCTGCAAATGCCGCGGCCTGTCTTTGATGTCCCTCATTGCATCCGCCGCGTTGCGCAAGAGATTCATGATTACCTGTTGGAGCTGCACCCGGTCGCCAGCAAGCAGTGGCAGTTCGTCGGCCAGTTCCGTGCGCAGTATCACGCGATTGCGTTGCAGGTCTGCCGACAGCAGAGCGATAACCTCTCGCGCTGCGTCGTTGAGATCGACCGGCTCGAAGGTCGCCGCGCGTTTGGTGAACAGCGCCCGCAATCGCGCGATCACGTCTGCCGCACGCTTGCCGTCGCGTATGGTGCGCCGCGCTGTTTCTTGCGCACCTGCGACATTGGGCGGATCGCTGGCCAGCATGCGAAGGCAGGTACTGGCGTTGGTGATGATGCCGGCAAGCGGCTGATTGACCTCATGGGCGATCGAGGCGGTCAGCACGCCTAGGCTCATGATGCGGGTAACCTGCGCAAGCTCGGATCGCAGCTTCTCGAGTGCCTCTTCCGAAAGCCGGCGTTGGGTGATGTCGAGAACGGCGCCGATATATTCGATCTGGCCATCGCCGTGGCATCCGGCCCGGTGCGCAATCAGGTGAAGAAATTTGACCGATTTGTCGGGCAGCACGATCCGGGGCTGGTATTCGAATTCACGCTCGCCGTGTTGCGCCCGCTCGACCATATTGACAATCATCGGCATGTCTTCGGGGTGAATCCGGCTGGTGATCCGATCGAGCGTTACGACAGTGTCCGGCCCAAACTCGAAGATGCGATAGAGCTGCTCAGACCAGATGATCTCGCCGCTCGAGACGTGCCAGGAAAGATTGCCCATACGAGCGAGATGCTGGCCTTCCGCCAGGAACGCCTCGCTGCGCCTGAGGGCGTCTTCCGCGCGCTTGCGCGCTGTCATGTCGCGCGTGATACCAAGCTGTGCGATTGAACCATCGCTGGTGCGCAGCGGAGCGGCATGCGTCTCCATGTGCCGGCGAACGCCCTGCACGTTGATGAGGTCGAACTCCAGAAAGCCTTTTTCACCAGCGCAGATCTTCTCGTGGAACTGGCGATATTTTTCCTGGTGCTCTAGAGCCACGAAGTCGAAAAACCGCTGTCCTATGACATTATCGATGGCGGGCACACCTGCCATTGTCGCGCCGGCCGCATTTGTGCGCAGAACCGTGCCGTCGCGGGCCACCACCTTCACGCATTCAGGCGTCGTTTCCACGATGGCGCGGAACCCCTCCTCACTGCGCTTGCGGTCTTCGATGTCGGTGTTGACACCATACCATCTGACGATGTTGCCTTGTTCGTCGTGCAGCGGATTGGCGCGGAACAGGAACCATCGGTATTCGCCGTCATGGCGCCGGAGGCGCGCTTCGGTCTCTCCCGGCTTTCCCGAAGCCATGATGGTTTGCCAAGTTTCGGCCAAACCAGTCATATCGTCGGGATGGACCGCCGCCGCCCAGCCCCAATCCTGAGCGCCTTCGGCGGTAAGGCCGATATAGTCGAGATAATGTTTGTTAAGAAACTCCGCGGTGCCATCCAGACGCGCCGCCCAGGCGAGCGTTGGGATCGTATCGACAGTAAGTCGCAGGTTGCGCTCGCTTGCCGCAAGCGCCTGCTCGGCACGCTTTCGATCCTCGATGTCGGAGCTGACGCCATACCAGCGGATCACCTTTCCGGTCTCGTCGCGGATCGGCACCCGGCGCCCCAGATGCCAACGATAGGTGCCATCCGCCATTCGCGCGCGGTATTCAGCCTCGAATGGCTCTTCCTTGGCGAGGCTCTCTCGCCATAGCCTTTCCGCGAGCCCAACGTCATCCGGATGGAACAGCTCCCTCCAATCGGCATCCCCCGGCAGTCCACTGAGCTCGATCGCCTGCCTGTTAGCGGAAACACGGATGCCATTGGTGTCGTGTACGCTGACCCTTGCAGGAATCGAGTCCAGGATCAGACGTAATTCACTTTCGCTTGCTGCCAGCGCCTGCTCGGCGCGCTTTCGATCCTCGATGTCGGTGCTGACACCATACCAGCGGATCACCTTTCCGGTCTCGTCACGCATCGCCACTCGGCGCCCTATGTGCCAGCGATACGTCCCGTCAGCCATGCGAGCGCGATACTCGCATTCGAACGGCTCGCCGCTGGCCAGAGATGTACGCCACAGTTCCTCGGCTCGCCCAAGATCGTCTGGGTGGAAAACCTCTCTCCAATCGGATCCAATGGAGTAGCCGCTCAGTTCGAGTGCCCGCTTGTTGGCGGAAATGCGGTTTCCCTCTGTATCGTAGATGCCAACCCTGGCCGGGATGGTGTCGACGATCAGGCGAGACTGGCGTTCGCTTTCCTGCAAGGCCTGCTCTGCACGCTTTCGATCTTCGATGTCGTGCGCTATCCCATACCAGCGGACTATCTTCCCAGCTTCGTCGCGCATCGGCACCCGACGCCCCAAGTGCCAACGATACGTCCCGTCCGCCATCCGAGCGCGATACTCGCACTCGAAATCCTCTCCAGTAATCTGGCATTCGTTCCATCGGCTCTCGGCGTTCGGCAAGTCGTCAGGATGGAAGATGAGCCTCCAGTCGGCGACGCTGGGAATACCGCTCAGCTGAACTGTACGTTTGTTGACGGATACGAGCCTTCCGTCGTCGCTGAAAACGCCGACCCTGGCAGGAATGGTGTCCAAGGTGGCCTGTAGATTGCCTTCGCTCGCAGCCAGCGCTTCCTGTGCCCGCTTCATGTCGTCAATGTCGGTGCCCACTCCGTACCATCTGACGATGTTTCCCTTGTCGTCGCGCAAAGGATTGGCGCGGAAAAGGAACCATCGATACGCACCGTCGTGGCGGCGGAGCCGCGCTTCGCCTTCCCCCGGCATTCCGGAAGTCACGATCTCGCGCCAGGTCACAACCATGCGGTCAAAGTCATCCGGATGCAGCGCGCCGATAGAATCCCAAGCCAGCATTTGATCAGGCGTGAGACCGACATAATCGACATATTGCTTGCTGAGCAGCTCGTTCCTTCCGTCGGGGTGTGCCGACCACGCCATTGCTGGCATCGTGTCGATAGTAAGCCGCAGACTGCGTTCACTGACCGCCAGAGCCTCCTCCGCCCGCTTGCGGTCGTCGATATCGATCAGTAAGTGGAACCAGCGCAGGATTTGACCGCTCGAATCACGCAAAGGCATGCCAAGGACGTTGTACCAGCGGTAAACGCCATCGGCCCGGCGGTGGCGACTCTCAACGTTATATGTGTCGCCTTTCTGGTGCGCGGCGAGCTGGGCCGCGATCGTATGCTCAAGGTCATCGGGGTGCACGACGTCGGATGCCGTCCAGCCTTTCAACTCCTCGAATGTTTTGCCAAAATAGTCCAAGGTCAGCTGATTGAGGCCTTCGACTTCGCCTGTTGGAGTGGTCACGGCAACAGGAATCGGAACGCTTTCCACGATCGACTGAAACTCGAACTCGCGCTGCCTGAATGTCTCCTCGGCAGTTTGCGCGTCCTCGATGTCCGTCGCGGTTCCGCACCATTTGCTGAGATGCCCAGTTCGGTCCTGGACCGGGCTGCATTGGATGAGAAATCTGCGATACTCTCCGTCGGCGCGGCGTACACGTGCGTTCATGTCGCCGGCCTGACCGGAAGCGATGATCGATTGCCATTCCTCGAGTAGCGTCGGCAGGTCGTTCGGATGAACAAGGGCGGGCCACCCCCGGTTCTTCTCGCTCGAGCGGAGGCCGGTGTAGTCGCACAAGCGTCGATTGATAAGGTCAATACTTCCGTCAGACAGCGCAGTCCATGCCATGGCCGGCAGCGCATCCAGCACGCTGCTCTGATCACTCTTCATGCGCTATCCTTTCCGGCTCGCCCGCTAAGCTGCCCGAACGTCGGGCAAACGTCTATTATGCCTTGGTGTCGGTTTCGTCGGTCCCCGCTGGCGGACAGTCCAAAAGTATTGTCGACACCTTGGTGCAATCGATTCTTCTACGGCGACGGGCCAGTTCTACGAGCGAATGAAATAGAACTGGAGGATACGACAATGGCCACGATCAAGACAAATTACCGGACGCCGAACGGGCTGGACCGCGACCTCGAACAGACCTGCGACTCGGCTTTCTCGGTCACGTCCGGGATGGCCTGGCTAGAGCGGCAGGTGAAGAAGCGGCGCTCGCGTAAGGCGTTGCTCGAACTGAGCGACGACTTGCTGAAAGACATCGGTCGCTCGCGCTTCGAAGCCAATCGCGAGGCGCGCCGCCGGTTCGCTGATTGACGCAACGCCTTGGGACCAACTCCACGGTTTTGTTGCTCGGGGCGAGCCTCCGGCAGCCTGCCCGAATTTACAATACGTAGTTCAACGCGAAGCGGGAGTTTCCGCATGGAATTGACGGCCACCACGATAACTGTGGCTTTTGCCGGCGTTTTCCTGATCTCGTTCATGAGGGGAGCGTTCGGCGGCGGATTCGCCATCATTGGCATTCCGCTGTTGTCGCTCGTCATGGATCCGGTTACGGCTGGTGGTCTTCTCGCGCCGCTTTTTGTTGCCACGGACCTGGTTGCGTTGCGCTACTGGAAGTCCTCGACGTGGTCAAAGCCCGACCTTTTGCTGCTATTGCCGGGCCTCGTGGTCGGCATCGGAGTTGGCTACCTGCTCTTCCGCGTTCTGGATCACCGCGCCATATCGATCGTGATGGCGGTGATCACCCTGATCTTCGTCGGCCTTTGGTTTGCCGCAGGAGCAAACGTCACCATCCGCCGGCGCTCACCGCCGAAGGCGGTCTCTGCGGGTTTCACATCGGGTATCACGACCATGGTGGCACATTCGGGCGGACCGCCGCTCGCCATGTATTTGCTGCCGCTCGGCCTCACCAAGGAAGTCTATGCAGGCACGACGAGCCTGTTTTTCACTGTCGGCAACTTGATTAAGGCAGTGCCGTGGCTGGTGCTTGCTAAGCCGGAAGGCAATACCTGGGTCGCGATGACTTTTTGCTTGCTCGCCATTCCCGCGGGCGTCTGGCTGGGTTGGCGGCTGCATGGGAGGCTGGACCAGCGACAGCTATACAGGGCTTGCTATGGATTGCTGATCGTGACGGCGTTCAAGTTATTGTGGGACGGCGTGTCCGGCTATCTGGTATAGGCCGCGCCCGTTTGCAACATGGCGCGTCCATGGCACCGCCTGTCAATCTTTGTGATCTCAAACCAATCCGAAAGTATCGCCTATACCAACGTGCAATGGCACCGCTTTCATGTAACGGGCATCTGTCTGGGCATCACAAGCAAATGATGTAGCACGAAGGAGAGAAACCATGACAAGGATTGCCGTCTCAAAATTTGGCGTTCGGCGGACAGGCATCGCAATTTTTGCAGGGGCCATGGTGTTTGCTGCCGCCGGCGGTTCGACACCGGCATTGGCGCAGACCGCCCCGACGACAGTCGTCCTTGTCCATGGCGCATTCGCCGACGGCTCGTCTTGGGACAAGGTTATTCCACTGCTTCAGGCAAAAGGTCTAAACGTTGTCGCGGTTCAAAATCCGCTGACCTCGCTTGCCGACGACGTGGCCGCCACACAGCGCGCCATCGCTCAGCAAAAAGGTCCTGTCGTTCTGGTCGGCCATTCCTGGGCAGGGACCGTTATCACCCAGGCCGGCAATGACGACCACGTCAAGGCGCTGGTCTATGTCGCCGCTTTCTCACCCGGCGATGGTCAGTCGACATCCGATCTCAACAAGAACTACCCTACCCCGCCTGGATTGGCGCACCCGCAGGTTGATGCGGCGGGGTTTCTGACGCTGTCGCATGACGATATCGCCAAATACTTCGCGCCCGATGTTCCCAAGGCGGAATCCAACCTGATCGCGGTCACACAGGGCCCTGTTCGCGGTGCGAATTTCGACGAGAAGGTGACGACGGCTGCGTGGAAGTCGAAGCCGAGCTGGGCCGTCGTCACCAAGAATGACCAGATGATCAATCCCAAGCTGCTTGCTGAGAGCGCGAAGACCATGAACGCCCACGTCAAAACCATTGCGTCCAGTCACGTTCCGATGCTGTCGCACCCAAAGGAAGTGGCCGCGGTCATTCTGGAAGCGGTCGAAACCGCGAAATGACATCGGGTAGCCGGACGGGGCGACGGCCACCCCCTCTATGCGGTGTCGCCCTTGATAGACCCTTCAATGCTGGTGTGAACGTGGCGAACCGCTTGGCACCCGCCGCACAAACGTCACGACGCGAAGCCGAATTTTTGAAAGCCAGACACGCTTATCGGAATGCGCGCAGTTCCACCGGCGGCACGCACCCCTCGCCCTGCGGTTGATCTCCAAGTTGCAGTCGGCGGTCAGACCAATCCAAAAGTATCCCCGATACCTTCGTGCAATAGCTTAAGCGCCGATGACGACAGAACTATGCACAAGTCAAATCAGCCTTCTCTTTGCATAGGAGCACGTTATGTCGAAAGATCTGCTTTCCCCCACGAGGCGTGAGCTTCTCGTTGCTACGGCTGCGGTCGGCGTTATCAGCATCGTTCCGAATGCATTGGGCGCTGCGGCACCTGAAGTGATCCGCCCCTTCTCAGTCAGTTTCCCCCAGCACCAGCTCGCCGATCTGCGCCGACGAGTGGCGGCGACAGTCTGGCCGGACAAGGAAACCGTCACAGACCACTCCCAAGGCGTCCAATTGGCGACGGTGCAGAAGCTCGCTCAGTACTGGGCGACCGATTACGACTGGCGCAAGGTGGAAGCACGGCTCAACGCCTTGCCCCAGTTCGTCACCGAGATCGATGGACTGGACATTCATTTCATTCACGTCCGCTCGAAGCATGAAAATGCATTGCCCGTGATCGTGACACATGGATGGCCGGGCTCAATCATCGAACAGCTGAAGATCATCGCTCCGCTTACCGATCCTACGGCGCATGGCGGCAGCGCGGCTGACGCGTTTCACGTCGTGATCCCCTCGCTGCCCGGTCACGGATTCTCCGGCAAACCGACAGCGCCAGGCTGGACCCCAGTGACCATCGGCCAGGCATGGGCAAAACTGATGCAGCGCCTTGGCTACACGAAATATGTGGCGCAGGGCGGTGACTGGGGCAATGCCGTCTCCGAGATTATGGCCCTGCAGCAGCCGGCGGGATTGCTGGGCATTCACACCAACATGGCGGCGACGGTCCCAGCCGACATATCGAAGGCGCTTGCATTCCATGAGGGGCCTCCTGCCAATCTCACCGCTGACGAACGCAATGCGTGGGACCAGCTGGTTGAATTCTACGGCAAGGGGCTGGGCTACGCGCTCGAAATGTCGAACCGGCCTCAAAGCCTTTACGGCATCGCCGACTCGCCAGTCGGTCTGGCATCATGGATGCTTGATCACGACATACGCAGCTATGACCTCATCGCTCGCGTCTTCGACGGGGCATCAGAAGGCCTGTCGCGTGACGACGTCCTCGACAACGTTACGCTTTACTGGCTGACGAATACCGCGATCTCCTCCGCGCGGCTGTACTGGGACACGACTCAGATTTCGAATGGAGCGGGCTTCTTCGACGTTCGCGGTGTCAAGCTGCCGGTTGCCGTCAGCGCCTTCCCCGATGAGATCTACGCAGCGCCGAAGAGCTGGGCCGAGAAGGCCTACCCGAAGCTTATCCACTACAACAAGCTCGCCAAGGGCGGTCACTTCGCGGCCTGGGAACAGCCGAAAGTCTTTTCGGAAGAGCTGCGCACCGCGTTCCGGCCGCTGCGCCAGCAGATCTAAAGCGACAGGGCGGCCCTCCCCACCGCTCACTGCCGCACGCGCGGCCGGGTCCTCCCCCCGGCCGCGCATTCCACGATCCATCGCCCAGCGGGCGCAAACCTGATCGGAGAATGAAATGTCTACCACTTCCAAAGGGATCGCCGTTGTTACAGGCGCCTCTTCAGGGATCGGCGCGATCTACGCAGACAGGCTCGCACGCCGCGGCTACGATCTGATCCTGGTTGCGCGCAGCCAGAAAAAGCTCGACGCGGTGGCAACACGGATTGCCGGCGCGACTGGCCGCGCCGTCAATGTCATTGCCGCAGATCTCAACGACAAGGCTGAGTTGAGGAAGATCGAGACGCTGCTGGCCACCCAGCCTGGCATCACCATGCTGGTCAACAACGCCGGAATCGGTTCGGTTGCCCCCTTGCTGGAGGCCGATGTCGACACGATGGAGCGGATGGTCGCGCTGAACGTGACCGCGCTCACCCGCCTGACCTACGCCGCAGCGCCATCCTTTGCAGCGCGGGGCGGTGGAGCGATCGTCAACGTGGCGTCGATCGTTGCCATCCGGCCAGAATCCCTGAACGGAGTCTATGGCGGCACGAAGGCCTTCGTTCTGGCGTTCAGCCTGTCGCTGTTCAAAGAGCTAGCCGCCAGCAACGTGCGTATACAGGCCGTATTGCCAGGCGCCACCGCCACGGATTTCTGGGACCTGTCCGGCCGGCCGCTCGAAAACCTTCCGAGCACGATCCTCATGTCCGCCGAGGACATGGTCGACGCCGCGCTTGCCGGCTTCGACCAGGGTGAGTTGGTGACCATTCCCGCACTGCCCGACGCCGCCGACTGGGACGCCTACGAAGCGGCACGTCAAAAACTCTTCCCGAACCTGTCAAACCGCTTCCCTGCAGCACGCTTCGGCGTGGCCGCTGCAGCCTGACGCAACCCCCGAAGTTTTCGACCATCTCCAGAACCGAGAGGAACTATCATGTCACAAGCGGCAACAGCCCCCCAGGGCGAGAAGCTCCTCTATACCGGCAGGGTCCACACACAGGGCGGCCGCGATCATGGCGTCGCCCACAGCGACGACGGCCAGCTCGAAGTTAGGTTCTCGCCGCCCGGGTCGGGACGGGCGGGCACCAACCCGGAGCAGATGCTGGCGGCCGGCTGGTCGGCCTGCTTCGAAGGTGCTCTCGACATCGTGGCGCGCAAGCGTAGGGTGGCACTCGCCTCCGACCCGACTATCGACGCCGAAGTAGACCTGAACCACGGCGGCGAGGGTTTCTTCCTGCGCGCGCGCCTCAACGTAAGACTGCCGGGCGTAGAGCGGGATGTCGCGCAGGCCCTCGTCGAGGAAGCTCACCAGATCTGCCCCTATTCCAAGGCGCTGAGCAAAAGCATCGACGTCACCGTCAGTCTCGTCTGACGCAGCCGTGCAGTGGTGACCGGCGCGCAAGAAGCGCCGATCGCCCGCAACTGAAATGTGCGAGGCATTCGCCATGGACACGGAAAAGACTCCGGCAACCGTCGACCTTCGTCGTCGCCATCTGATTGGCGCGACGGCGATGACCTTGGCCGCCGCCGAGCTGGGGGTGATCGCGTTGGCTCAGCCTGCGCCCGCCGCGGCGAATCCAGCAGCCCCTACAATCAAGACCTTCCCACCGTTGAAACAAACCGATGCCGGGGCGCTTAGCGTGAGCTATGCCGAGATGGGGCCGGTCGACGGCAAGCCGGTTATCCTGCTTCATGGCTGGCCTTATGACATCCACACCTATGTCGATGCCGCGCATTTGCTGGCTGCGGAAAGGTATCGTGTCATCGTTCCCCATCTGCGTGGCTATGGACCAACCCGCTTCCTGTCCGACAAGACGGTGCGCAATGGCCAGCAGTCCGTCATCGCCTACTATGTCATCGCGCTGATGGATGCCCTTGCGATCGACAAGGCGGTGATCGGCGGTTGTGACTGGGGTGCCCGGACGGCGGACATCGTCGCCGCACTCTGGCCGGAACGCTGCAAAGCGCTGGTCTCAGTGAGCGGCTACCTGATCGGCAACCAGCAGATCGGCAAGCAGCCGCTACCGCCTAAGGCCGAGCTGCAGTGGTGGTACCAGTACTATTTCAGCACCGAACGCGGCCGCGCCGGCTACGAGAAATACCGGCGCGACTTCGCCAGGCTCATCTGGCAGATCGCCTCGCCGCGGTGGAACTTCGACGATGCCGTTTTCGAGCGCAGCGCCGCCGCCTTCGACAATCCCGACCACGTCGACATTGTCATCCACAACTACCGGTGGCGGCTCGGCCTCGCCGAAGGCGAAGCGAAATATGACGCGCTTGAAAGGCAGCTTGCGCAAGGGCCGCTGATCTCTGTCGCCACGATCACGCTCGAGGGCGATGCCAACGGCGCTCCGCACCCCGATGCCAGCGCCTACGCGAAAAAGTTTTCGGGCAAATACGCGCATCGCGTCGTCGACGGCGGTATCGGCCACAACCTGCCCCAGGAAGCATCCGAGGCCTTTGCCCAGGCGATCATGGACGCAGACGCCATGAGCTAGCGCAGTCCGGAAAGGTGTGATCGGTGCTCAGCTGCGGGCTTCGCCGCGGGTCGGAGGTATGAGCAATCCAGGAAAAGCGTGAAACGGTCATTCAGGCGCCCGGTCCGCGGACTCCACAGCGAGATGTCAATCTCCGCTTCCATTGTGTCGGAGACCGGCCCAAGCGCGCCGCCAATTGGCTCCCATCGAATCCCTGCAACCAAGGTTCAGCGAATTCCTGCCAGTATTCAGGCACCGCGCCCTCCTTGCCGTCTTTCCGCGCCCATGCGTCCGGGCATAGGTTACGCGCTCCATCATCGCGCCGACGTCCTGATGCGTCGGCGATACCTTCGTACAATAGCGTTCGCGGTGCTTGACGATAACCTTTCGGAATACCAGGCTGAGAGGGAGAGAACGGATGGCCGTCGCCATAAAGGTCAATGGTCAGCCCCATAGTGTGGATGTTGATGGCGACACGCCGCTTCTATGGGTTTTGCGTGATGTGCTGGGCATGACCGGCACGAAGTTCGGTTGCGGCGTGGCGCTCTGCGGCGCATGCACCGTGCATATCGATGGCGTCGCCACCCGGTCCTGCATTACGCCAATCGAGAGCATCGGCACGTCCGAGGTCATGACAATCGAGGCGATCGGCATGACAGCAGCCGGCGCCCAGATCCAGAAAGCCTGGCTCGACCGGGAGGTCGTGCAATGCGGCTATTGCCAGTCGGGCCAGATTATGTCGGCTTCGGCGTTGCTTGCGAGCAATCCACATCCGAGCGACAGCGACATCGACAGCGCCATGTCCGGCAACATCTGCCGGTGCGGGACTTATGTCCGCATCCGCGAAGCGATCAAGCATGCCGCGCGATCGAATGGATAGGAGGCCGACGATGCTCCTCGATTATCCCGCTTCCCTCGCCGCGAACTCCGACCAATCGCCGGCCGCAAAAGGTGTCTCCCGGCGCCGGTTCCTGCAGGCCGGAGTGGCGGCAGGCGGTGGCCTGCTGCTTGCACTGACCTTGCCCTTGGGCAAAGACGGAGCCGAAGCGGCGGACGCCGGCAGCTTCGCGCCCAACGCCTTCATCCGTATCGAAAGCGACGGGCAGATCGTCCTGACCATGCCCCAGGTCGAGATGGGCCAAGGCACTTATACGTCTATCCCGATGCTCATTGCCGAAGAGCTTGCGGTGGAGCTGAAGCAAGTGCAATTGGAACATGCCGTGCCCAATGAAAAGCTGTACGGCAATCCCTTGCTGGCCGGCGTGCAGGCGACAGGCGGATCGACCTCGATACGTGCGGTGTGGGAGCCGATGCGCCAGGCTGGAGCTGTCGCAAGGACGATGCTCGTGGCGGCGGCGGCAAAGCGCTGGAACGTCGATCCGGCATCATGCACTGCGCAAGCCGGCGAAGTGCTTCACACTCCCACGGCGCGGAGCATGAAGTATGGCGACCTTGCCGCCGATGCAGCGCATATGTCTGTCCCCGAAAGCGTGACGCTCAAGCGGCCGGAGGACTTCAAGCTCATCGGCACCCCCGCCAAGCGTTTAGATACGCCGGCGAAGGTCAACGGAACGGCCATATATGGGATCGACGCTCGGCCGCCCGGCGTCAAGATCGCGACGCTCGCACAGTCGCCGGTCGTCGGCGGTCGCCTCAGAAGCATCGACGACAGCGCCGCCAATGCCGTTAACGGCGTACGTCAGATTGTACGCCTCGACGACGCCGTGGCCGTCGTGGCCGACCATATGGGGGCTGCGAAGAAAGGACTGGAAGCGCTCGTCATCGAATGGGACGAGGGGCAACACGCCAAGCTCAGCACGGAAGAGATCGTGCGCGAGCTTGAACAGGCGACGCTCAAGCCGGGTCCGGTGGCCCAGAGTATCGGGGATGTAGAGAAGGCCATGGCGGGCGCCGCCACCAAGGTCGAGGCGATTTATGAGGTTCCGTTCCTCGCGCATGCCGCGATGGAGCCGATGAACTGCACGGTTCACGTCCGCAAGGATGGCTGCGATGTCTGGGTCGGCAACCAGGTTATCGCGCGGGTACAAGCGACGGCCGCAGAAACCACCGGGCTGCCGCTAGACAAGGTGGTAGTGCACAATCACCTCCTCGGGGGCGGCTTTGGCCGACGCCTCGAAATCGACGGCGTCACACGCGCCGTTCAGATAGCCATGCGTGTAGATGGTCCGGTGAAAGTGATCTGGACGCGTGAGGAAGACATCCAGCACGACATGTACCGGCCGTATTTCTTCGACCGGTTGTCGGCTGGCCTCGACGAGAAAGGGATGCCGGTTGCGTGGAACCATCGCTTTGCAGGCTCGTCGATCATCGCGCGGTGGCTGCCTCTGGCATTCAACAACGGTCTCGACCCCGACACCACGGACGGCGCGATCAACCTGGTCTATGCCCTGCCGAACCTGCATGTCGAATATGTGCAGGTGGAACCGCCTGGCATCCGGACTGCCTTCTGGCGCAGCGTCGGGCCATCGCACAATGTCTATGTGACCGAAGGCTTCATGGACGAACTGGCGGCGGCGGCGAAGCAAGATGCGGTCGCCTACCGCCTGGCCCTGCTCGACCAGTCACCGCGTGCCAAGGCGGTGCTCGCGCTCGCCGCGGAAAAGGCCGGCTGGGGACAGCCATCGCCAAAAGGCAGCGGCCGCGGCGTCGCCGTCCAGTTCGCCTTCGGCACCTATATGGCGCTGGTTGCCGAGGTGGAGGTGTCCGAGAAGGGCGATGTTCGGGTCCGGCGCGTCGTCTGCGCTGTGGATTGCGGGATCGTAGTCAATCCCGACACCGTCGAGGCTCAGGTTCAGGGCGCCGTGATATTCGGAATCACTGCCGCGCTCTACGGTGAGATCACGCTTACGGACGGCCGTGTCGAGCAAGGCAATTTCGACACGTACCAGATCCTGCGCATCGATGAGGCACCAGCAGTTGAGGTTCACATCGTCCAGAGCCTTGAAGCGCCAGGTGGAATGGGCGAGGCTGGAACCTCAGCTGTCATACCCGCCGTGGCCAATGCGATCTTCGCCGCTACCGGTAAAAGGTTGCGCAAGATGCCGATCGACAGCGGCGTGCTCAGACCGCCGGGTTGATCGCGGAAAGCAGCGATGCGCCCGTGCGCACCGGCGTCGTTCGGGATCTGTCTTTCCCGACTATGAGCTTGCCGACCACACCGCCAACCCGCCGAGACTTTCGGAACTCCAGCACGAGGATCCACTGATCCTCGTGCTCGCCGAGGCGAGTTGTCCCAAGCCCACCGGCAGGCTGAGGCGCTGTTGAAGTTGCATCGCGCAATGGAGCTTGGCTACTGCCGGCTCGTCACCACCTCTTGGAGACGAACGAATTTCCCGCCGGAATTGGTGTCCATTGGCGTTCTCTCTGATCCGCGGCGCGTTCGTGCAATTGGACGTCGACATTGCAGACCACACCGACCCGACGAATATATGCGGATGACTATTCATGTCGTCGTGCTGGAGCCGGGCTTAGTTTATCGACACGATGGCTACGTTCTTCGGACGCTGGAAAGAGCTAACCCTCGTACAATGAGCGATCCGGCCCGCCGTTTTCAGAGGCACCAAGGTCCGCAGTTCGCGCGGCGCAGTCTCTTGCGCCCGCAGATGCACCCTTTCGTGCGTCCCCCAGTAGTCTCGCTAAATTCAGTGATGGCGACGACGTTGATCCAGCTACCTACTGCGGCAGCGGCTTACCGGCCTGCTCGCTGACGATGTACTCGGCGTACCAATCCGGCCAGTTTTCATCACGCTCGCCGCCCGTCCGCTTCTCGTGCTCGCCATGTGCAGCCGCGGCACGTCGAAGCGTCGTAGCGAGTTCGCTAGACGTGGTGAACGTCGTGACGTCCGTGTCCACGCGTCCAGGGAATCGCGTGGTGACTTCCTGCAACTTCCAGCTGTTACCGTCCGGATCGCTGAACTCGGCGTATGAGAAGTAGCTTCGCCGTTCTGGATCTCGACCGCTGACCGCCGGCTTTCCCGGACCAGCGACATGGAACACATCCCCGACGTCGGCACCGCGGCTGTTGAGCTCGGCTCGCGCTGCCTCTATGTCCGATACGACAAGATACATTCCGCTTGCGGAACCTGGTGCTGCCGAAGTGAGCCCCGTGCCGAAGTGGACCGAGCACGGCGAGCCTGCCGGTGTGAACTGCACGACCCTAAATGTGTCCCCGACGACGAAGTCAGCGTCGAGCCTCCAGCCTAGGCCGCCGTAGAAACGCTTGGCACGATCCACGTCCACAACGGGAATGATGACGACCTCGAGCTTCATGTCGACCCCTCGCGCTTTCCGGGTTTCGATCGCGGATTCGCTGCGCAACAAAGTGGTACTGCTCATGTTGATCTCCTTAGGGTTGGATGTCTTTCAGAGTGGCATATGTCCAGACGCATGAATGACAACATGGGGCTAGCAGTCGGATCAATTGCGCGATGGTATTGGTGGGTGCCGCACGCTCCACGATGGCGTTCGTCATGAGACCAGCTGCTGCCCGCCGTCGATGTCGTATGTGGCTCCCGTCAGCGCCGTGTTGATCATGATGTGAACGGCCAGCGCGGCAACGTCGGCCGGTCCGACGACGCGCCGGATGGGCAGCGTCGCACGCAGTTCGTCGCGTCGCTTGTCGAGGTCATCGCCGAGGATCGATGCCGAGAGCGGCGTGTCAACAAAGCCGGCCGCTATCAGGTTGACGCGGATCGGCGCGAGCTCGAGGGCAAGGTTGGCGACAAGTGTAGGGAACGCGACAGTTGCCGTTGAGGCGATTGCCAAGCCAAGCCGCGGGCGACGTGCGCCCGTGCCGCCCATGAATATCAGGGAGCCGCCTGGCCTGACCTTGCCCGCGGCGCCACGCGCGACTTCGAGCGCCAGCACTAGGTGTTCGGTAATGGCGCGTCGCGCTTCCTCCGCTGGCATCTTGAGAGGAGAGCCGTAGTGGGGAGCGCCGGCGGTGACCATCACCTGGTCGATCGGGGTTGCGAGATCGCGGAAGAAGGATTGCAAACCGGCCGGATCATTGGCGTCAAAGGCTGCGGTGTAATGCGCGTCGAGTTCGAGAGCTGCTCGGCTGAGGCGCTCGGGGTGACGTCCGGTCAGAATGACGCGGGCGCCTTCTGCACGGGCCTGCCGGGCGGTTTCCAGTCCGATGCCAGCGCTGCCGCCGATGACGACGACGGTTTGGCCTGATAATCCCGGTGGGCGCCGGCTGGATGCGGCGACGGTTGCAACGGTCATGATTCCTCCAGTGGGAGAGCGGCGCTCGTCTCCGTTTATTTCATTGCCGCAGCGGCCTGAACCCCGCGCGCAATTCGGCCGCGAAAAGCTCTGGCTCTTCCCAGGCGGCGAAGTGCCCGCCTTTGTCGGCCTCGTGAAAGTAGATCAGGTGGCGATAGGCGCGCCGGGCCCATGTCTCCGGGGCTTGATAGTTCTCACCTGGAAAGACCGTAATCGCGACAGGGAGTGCGATCTCGGAGGTCATTTCCGGCCCCGAAAAAACAGGACTGCGCCCGCTATATTCCCAGTAGATCCGCGCCGATGAGACTGCGCTGTTGGTCAGCCAATACAGCGTGACGTCGTCGAGCACCTCGTCCGGAGACTTTTCGGGATCGCTGCTGTTGTACGTCCAATTCGAAAAGCCTGGATGTCCGAGCATCCAGGCAAGAAGGCCTGTGGGCGAGTCCGAGATGGAGTAGCCGACCGTCTGCGGCCGGGTACCCATCATTACCGCGTAGGACCTGTTGCCCTTTTTGGCAGCGACGCTGAGCGCGTCAAATGCCGTCCGTTCCTTCTCGGAGAGTCCCGGCGGCGCCGGCCCCCCTGCAGTCAGTATGGCAGCAATGTCGGGCGGTATGGCCGCTGGCAAGTTGATATGGATGCCGAGCAACCCGGCCGGCGACTGACGCGCCATCGCGCTGGAAACTGGAGACCCCCAGTCGCCACCCTGCGCGACATAGCGGGGATAGCCGAGACGCGCCATGAGTTGTGCCCAGGCTCGGGCGATGCGGTCAGGACCCCAGCCGGTATCCCTCGGCTTGCCCGAGAAGCCGAAGCCTGGCATCGAAGGCATGATCAGGTCGAAGGCGTCCTCCGCACGTCCACCATGCGCGGTGGGATCGGTGAGTGGGCCGACCGTCTTGAGCAGCTCGAACACCGAGCCGGGCCAGCCATGCGTCATGATCAGCGGCATGGCGTTCGGGTGACGCGAGCGCACATGGATGAAGTGAATGTCCACGCTGTCGATCGTCGTCATGAATTGAGGCAGGGTGTTGAGCTTGGCCTCCGCCTTTCGCCAGTCGTAACCGGTGCCCCAATAGTCGACGAGCGGTTTGAGCTTCGCGAGCTTTATGCCTTGCGACTGGTCATCCACCGTCTCTTGGTCCGGCCAGCGCGTCGCGGCGATCCGCCGGCGAAGCTCGTCGAGTTCCCCCTGCGGGACCTTAGCGACGAAGGGCCGGATATCATCGCCGGCCTCGGCGCGAAACGTCCCAAGGAGCAAGCTGATAGCCCCGGCTGCAGCCGTCGCGGCAAGTAGCTGCCGGCGGGAGAGAAATCGTATCGTCATGGCGTTCCTCCGTGG
Source organism: Mesorhizobium sp. 128a (assembly GCF_053848025.1). NCBI lineage: Bacteria > Pseudomonadati > Pseudomonadota > Alphaproteobacteria > Hyphomicrobiales > Phyllobacteriaceae > Mesorhizobium > Mesorhizobium sp. 128a. Next base: position 94,144 of record NZ_JBSPKY010000014.1, read on the forward strand.
TCCGATTTGGCGGTGCGTTCACAGGCGGATCGGGCTGGAACAATCCGATCCGCGTCTCTTGAGCGGGTTGGAACGGCGAGCTGTCCTGCTCGACTCAGATTGATTGTCGGAGCGGCCGGAACCCAGCCCTGAGTTCGGCGGAGAAGATCAGCGGCTGCTCCCAAGCCGCGAAGTGCCCGCCTTTGTCGACCTTATTGTAGTAGATTAGCTTCGGATAAGCCTTTTCCGTCCAACTGCGCGGTGCTTCATACTGCTCGCCTGGGAAGACGGTTACGGCCACCGGAATCTTGACGCCCTTGGCGTTGAAGAACCCACCCTTGTATTCCCAGTAGAGGCGGGACGCAGAGACCCCGGTGTTGGTCAGCCAGTAGAGCGTGATGTTGTCGAGGACCTCGTCGCGCGTCAATTCGCCGGTGGTGCTGGTAGTCCGGTTCAGGGCCGCGGCGACCGCCGCGGCAGGCTGGCCATCACCATCACCGTGGTCGAGAAGCCAGGCTGCCAGGCCGACGGGTGAATCCGCGATGCCATACAAGGTTTGCGGGCGTGAGCCCATAAACCGGGCGTAATCGACCTGCCTGAATGTCTTGATCAGGTCTTCGTACGCGCGCTTTTCGTCGGCCGAAAGGCCTGATGGCGGCGGGGCGCCTGCCAGTAGCGCCTTGTCGACGTCGGCTGGGACGGTACCGGGCATGTTGGTGTGGATAGCAAGCAATCCCGCGGGCGCCTGCAGGCCCATCTGATCCACGACAAATGCACCCCAGTCGCCGCCCTGGGCGACGTAGCGCGTGTAGCCTAGTCGCTTCATGAGTTCCGCCCATGCTCGGCCCATGCGCTCTGGACCCCAGCCGGGCGTGGTCGGCTTGCCCGAAAAGCCGTAGCCAGGCATCGAGGGGATCACAACATCGAAGGCGTCCGATGCGCTCGCGCCAAATGCCGTGGGGTCAACAAGCGGGTCGATGATCTTCAACTGCTCGATGATCGAGCCTGGCCATCCGTGATTGATGACGAGTGGCAACGCCTTTTCATGCTTCGAGCGGACATGGATGAAGTGGAAATCCAGCCCATCGATCTCGGTCATGAACTGCGGATAGCTGTTCAGCTTCGCCTCGACCTTGCGCCAGTCGTAGTCAGTCGCCCAATAGCGCGCGAGCTCCTGAATTGCAGAAAGTTGCACGCCTTGCGATGTGTCCTTGACGGTTTCACGCTCAGGCCATTGCGTGGTGGCAATGCGTCGGCGAAGTTCGGTGATCTTCTCTTCCGGGAAACTCACGGTGAAGGGTCGGATCGAAGCCTCTCCGGTCGCTGCGTAAGACGTCCCGGGGAGCATGCTGACAACGCCGGCGGCGGCAGTGGCGAGGAGTACCTCGCGCCGTGTAGGCAAAAGTGATGATCTTGCTGACATGATGTTCTCCTATGTCTGATCTGGTCCGATACAAGACAAGGATCAGCTGCCTCAGGAGCTAAAACCATTGCACCTTGGTATCGCTTGGTCGGCAGCAGTGAGCGGTTGCGATAGGCTCAACGAGCGCCTGCCCCGCCGTCGGCCTGGATCTTTCCCGTGAAGAGCAGCGCAACCGCGCGCACGCAATGGCGATGGCCTATAGGCCCATTCGTTGAATTTGCTTAGCGGGAGCGCTGCTCCGCATTATAACGCTGCACCGATCCCAAATACTGGGGCAAGATATGTCCGGTGCCCAATACTGCGATGCCGACCAGCACATTGACAAGAACGCTGACACCGGAGTTGCGGTGCTTCAGAAGGTGATCCGGCTATGGCAGTCGGAATGCTGAGAGCCATGATGATTATGGAACGGCGGCGCACCGTTATGCTCGGCCTGCGGCCGTCGCCGGACCACGCCGAAATCACCGGGTGGGCACCATACTGCGCGCGCCTGTTTCTGGGATGGGTGTCGGGCGATGCGAGGGCAAGTCCGATCTCCTGCTAGCTGGTATCAGCAGCGTTGGCTCCCAGCGCCATTTCCCTGGCTAGGCCACAACGAGATCATCGAGCGCCAGTTCCCGATGTCTGCCCTAGGGAAATGGAGGCGACGATTTCGCTCGTTGACACAATTGCGCTGGCATAGTTCGGGATATTGATTTCGAGAGCAGCGTGCATAGCATCGTCTGAGTAGTCGGCGGTCGCGTCCCTTATCACGGTGACTTCGTAACCGAGCTCGGCGGCGAACCGAACTGTCGCCTCGACGCAGGTATGCGCTATCAGTCCGATGACAATGAGCTTGTGGATGCCGTTCCTCTTGAGCTCCAGATCCAAATCCGTATTGGCAAAACCGCTGGAACACCAATGCTCCGCCACGACGGTTTCGCTCGGCAACGGCTCGAACTCGGCACGAATTTCGCCGCCCCAGCTGCCGTGCTCGAAGCTCTTGTTCCTCCATGCTTTTTTCTGAATGGGGGCAATGTACCTCCAGGTCTCATAGTCGCCTGGCCGGTAGCGATGGTGCATCACGTAGAACACCCGAAGCCCTGCATCCCGAGCGGCTCTGAGGACTTGCAGCATGTGAGGCACGCAGTCGTTCCTTTCTGCAACGGCCTGGATGCGGGGCCATATCTTGCCACCCTCGGAAATGAAATCGTTGTACGCATCGATCACCAGAAGTGCAGTGATCTCCTTTTCATACGTGTGCATTTCCATGATGCTTCTCCGTCGGATCTCTGGCTTTTGAGATTTGAGTGGCGTCATCGACGATCTCTTGCGGCTTGGCTGCGACATCCTACCAGCTCAGAAAAGATGTTCTCGTTGGCGGTGGGCTATAAATCTCTCAGGGCGGCTCGCTCGATACTAGCCGCAAAGAGCGGGGTCTCGCCCTTGTTGTGGGCGATCGAATTTGGTTGGCGCTGCGATCTAAAAACCTCGAACGGGATCCCCTGCCGATCAAGCAAGGTCATAAAGTCGTTGGTGGCCGTGGAGCGGACGTGGTTGGTGAACTCACAACTCCCGTCGTTGAGGGCCTTGACGCTCAACTCCCATCGCACGTTGATTGTCGTCCGACCGTTGGGCGTGAAGATATCGGAAACCGAATCCAAAATGAGATGGTCCTTCCGGCCGAGTGTCTCGACGTAGTGTTGCACCATCAGCGCCCCGCCGATAACTTCGACGTTGATCGACATCCGTTTGCCGTCCGGCGCGGTCGTGAAGCCCGCCGCGACATGGGCCGGGGAACAGCCCTGATACTCCTGCTCTGCAAGGTTGAAGCACCATTTGGGGATATCGATCTTCTCGATTGGCGCGTTGATGACTGCCGTGAAGCTCGAATCGACAATTTCGTGATCGTCCATGACACATCTCCCTTTCGGATGCGGCATACTGATCAATAAAACACGGTAGGGAGCCATTGCACGATGGTATCGGCGGTACGCGGCCGGAGGGACACCAAGGCATAATAGACCGTTGCATTGGCCGGGGGCACTGTCGCGTACGCGCGTGTCACGAAAGGATGGCGATGGAGATCGATCTCAATCTTGTATTGGACGCACTATCTGCCATGGTGTGGACTGCGTTACCCGGTGGTTACGTCGATTTTGTCAACCATCAGCGGCCCCGATCTGCAGCGCGAGTTGGCGCTCAACGGGCAAGGAATACCGATCGTTTACATCACCGCTCAACGCGAGGAGTCCCTCCGACAGCGCCTTCTCGCGAGCGGAGCCGTCGCGTGCCTACTCAAGCCATTCAGCGATACGGCTCTGAGCGAGGGGCTCAATTCGGCTCTGCGAACGGGTTGAACAGCGCGGTTAGGGTACAGTATAACGGCAATGCCTGCGGACTTAGCGGCTGCACCTGACGACAAGCCGAGTTCCGCGTCCATGTTGAGTTAGATGCGTGTCGGGTTCGTCGCCGCCGACGACGTTCCGTGGGAGGGGCATATTACCGGTAGAGGGCAGTTTGCATGATGTGATCGCCTCTTTTGGCCCGTTTCGCTTGAACGCCGCCGAGAGATCCCTCGTGCGGGATGAGGAGCCTGTTGCGATCGGCGGACGGGCGTTAGATATCCTTATCGATCTTGTGGAACACGCAGGCGAGGTGCTGAGCCGAAAGGAACTGATCGAGCGCGTCTGGCCCGACGTGATCGTGGAGGAAGCGAGCCTTCGGGTACACCTCTTCAATCTCCGCAAGGCCTTGGGTGACGGAAAAAACGGCGCTCGTTATATCACCAACGTTCCAGGTCGCGGTTACAGCTTTGTAGCGCCGGTAAGACGCTCCGCACGAGGGCAACCTGCCGCGCCCGCCAACCAGGAGAGAAGGCCACAAAAACTACCTCCGCGGCTTGAAAGGATGGTCGGTCGCGATGGGACAGTCGCCGATTTGTGTTCACTCCTTTCGAGCCGCCGGTTCGTCAGCGTTGTCGGACCAGGAGGCATGGGAAAGACGACCGTCGCAGTGGCCACCGCCCACGCGTTGCGCGATGAGTTCTCCGATAAGATCTATTTCTTGGACCTCGGCTCGATCGGTGACTCGTCGCTGGTCGCCGGCGCGGTAGCCTCAACGCTTGGGCTAATCGGCCAAACTGGGCAAGATCCTTTGCCCGGTTTGGTCGCATTGCTGGTCGACCAGCCGATCCTTCTCGTTTTCGACAGTTGCGAGCACGTAATCGACGGGGTCGCCGAACTGACCGAGCGGCTGTTCATTGAGACGCAGCTCGTACACCTTCTCACAACCAGTCGTGAAGCATTGCGCGTGGAGGGCGAAAACGTACACCTTTTGACACCGCTTGAAGTTCCGATGGAGGAAGCCGGACTAACTGCCGACCAAGCGCTTGCCTCGCCGGCGGTGCAACTCTTTATGGAGCGCGCCGCCGCCGGTGGGCTTGTTACCAGGCTTAGTGACGCAGATGCGCCTATCTTGGCAGGGATATGTCGTCGACTCGATGGAATCGCGCTCGCCATTGAACTCGCGGCCGGCCGTGTGGGGGTCTACGGAATTCGAGGAACAGCCGATCTCCTCGACAATCGCTTCAAGCTTCTTTGGCACGGGCGGCGGAGCGCGCCTCCCCGACATCAAACTCTTCAAGCAATGCTTGATTGGAGCTACAATCTGCTCTCCCAGTACGAAAAGACGATCCTGCTGAGGCTATCTGTCTTCGTGGGCGCGTTTACCTTGGAAGCCGCATTGGCCGTCGCGGCCGAAAACGAAGATGATGCGCCGAAGCTTGCCGATGCCGTAGCGAGTTTGGTTGATAAGTCGCTTGTCAGGATGTCTGAGGTTGGGGGAGCAACTTACCATCGGCTGCTGGACACCACGCGAGCGTACGCGGCAACAAGGCTGGAGGACACCGGCGAAAAGGAAGTGCTGTCGAGACGACACGCACTTCACTACACCGATCGCTTGAAGTCCGATCCGACAAGCGCGACCGCCTTCGGAAGCCGTGACGTATCAGCCTACGAACCACACATGGGCAATATCCGGGCCGCGCTTGTTTGGAGCTTCTCGGAACTCGGCGACCCGCAGATTGGCGTGGAACTCGCCGCCGAAGCGGCGCCATTGTTTTTAGGGTTCTCGCTTCTTGGTGAATGCGAGCTCTGGTGTGAGCGCGGCTTGGCCGCTTTGCGAGAGGCCGATCGCGGAACAGTCATAGAATTGGCCTTGCAGGCGGCGTTGGCAATGTCATCGATGTTCACACGGGGTAACGGCGACGAAGTAAGGCGCGCTATTGAGCGAGGCATCGGGCTTGCTGAGGCACTGCGTGACGGAAAGTACAAGCTGCACCTACTAGCTGGACTAAACGTCTTTCTGACCCGGATCGGCGATTTCCGAGGTGCGGTCACCTCTGCTGAGCGGAGCATGCTCGTTGCGGGGGAGCTTGGCGAATCGCCCGGCTTAGTTATGGCTGAATGGATGCTGGGCGTGGCGCACCATCTTGTCGGGAATCAAGTCGCGGCGCGACTACACTGCGAGCGTGGGCTGGAGCTAGAAGCCGTCTCGGGTGCGGCCCAGGTCGACTTCTTTGGTTACGATCATCGGGCGCGCGGGCTAGTGGCATACGCGAGGGCCCTCTGGCTGCTCGGCATGCCGGACAAAGCCATTCTCACCGCAGACATGGCCGTAAAGGAGGCGATGAAGCGGGAGCATCCGGTCACGGTCTGCATGTCACTGAGCTACACAGTGCAGGTCTATCTCTGGAGCGGCGATTTCGATCGGGCGGCAGTGTGCATAGAGCGAGTCCTGGCCCACGCGACCAAATATTCTCTGGCGCCTTATCAAGCCCTTGGACTTGGGCTAAAGGGCGAACTTATGGTTTTGAAAGGTGAAATAACGGGGGGCGTTGATCTACTGCGAGAGGCGTTAGCAACACTGGCTGCCGAGCGCCATCATATTCTTGCAACGACTTTTCTTCGCGCGCTGGCCGAGGGCATGCTGAGATGTGGTCAGATCGATGAGGCTTCCGCGATGATTGACCGAGCTCTATTCTTGGCAGAGCAGGCCGGTGAGACCTATGACCGCCCGAATTTGCTTCGCGTGAAAGCAGAAATTCATCTGGCGCGCTCCCCGAAGGATGTGAGAGGAGCAGAGGAGACATTCCTTCAAGCTCTCTACTGGGCCAGCAAGCAATCCGCATTGGGCTGGGAACTGAGGGCTGCCGTTTCGCTGGCCCGGCTGTGGGAGAAGCAAGGGCAAGTGGCTCGCGCCGAAGATCTACTTGGCCGGCTTCTGCGGCAGTTTACGGAGGGATTTGGAACAGCGGATGTTAGGGAGGCAACCGACCTCCTCGCCAAATTGACTGGGAAACCTGCAGAAATGCAACGTTGACCGTGAGTATTGTCAGTTCAGGCGACGATCCATCCCGCGCATGAAGGCGGCTTGGCTGCCGCAGCGGGCGAGCTGCGGCCACTCGATTGGTCTGTTACATAGGGCATGCGACGCCCTGCCCTGGCAGGATTTGGTTTGGCACTGAGAGCATCTCCCAACACATAGCCGCTGCTTGAAAGGATCGCAGCGCAGGAACCAAGGCGTCGCTCAGCCCGTAGGATTTGGGGCGGCTGCTTGAACTGCTGAGGCCCACTGGCCTTCTTTCCTCAGGCGCGTCGTAACGGCTTTTAACAACTTATAACAAGCCAATTCGCTTCTTTTCAGCGAATGTTCTTGGCATCGGGAGGAGGAGCTGTCGAACGCCGACTGACTCCATGGCGAGTCGTTCGGTCGTCTTTGCAGCGAAGCACAGCGAACGTCAGTCCTGGATCGCTCTCGGTCGGACACCATGGATCACAGGCGGAGGACCTTTCTATGTATAGGTATGTGTCGGCGCCCAGCGCTAACTGCATGAGCGAACAGGCGGTCGTCTTCGTGTTGGACGATGACGTTTCGGTCCGTGAATCGTTAGAGTCGCTGGTCCGCTCAGTCGGTTGGACGCCAAAGACTTTTGAAACCGCAGCGGCGTTCCTTTACTACCCCAAGGCGCTTGTCCCGAGTTGCCTCCTGCTTGACTTCAGCCTTCCAGATCTCAACGGATTGGATGTGCAAACCCTCGTCTCTGTCGAGCGAGCTGAAATGCCGATCATCTTTATCACCGGGCATGCGGACGTACCGCTAGCTGTCAAAGCAATGAGGGCCGGAGCCCTTGAATTCCTGACGAAGCCATTCAGTGACGAGGTGTTGTTGCGCGCAATCGAGCTTGCACTCCAGAGAAGCAAGGATGCGCTCCTACTTGCAGCAAAGATACAAGCGACCCGTGATTGCTGCGACTCTCTTAGTCCGCGTGAGAGGGAGGTCATGGCGCTGGTCGTCGTCGGGCTGATGAACAAGCAGATCGCGTTCGAACTCGGAATTAGCGAAATTACCGTCAAGGCTCACCGCGGCCAGGTAATGCGAAAAATGAAGGCTAAGTCACTTCCAGAATTGGTCAAGATGGCTGCAATTCTTGGCAGCAGTCACGCCACCTCGCCTCGGTCCGTACCTCCGCTAACCCGGGGTGGCACGCCCTTATTCCAACTCGGCCCCCAGAGTAGCTACTTCTCGCCGCGGACCTACCGACAACGTGCTCACGAGTTGTCCAAAAGTGAAAACCGACGCGCCCACGCCACAATCGACGAACTTTATTCCAAAGAGGCGGTCTTAGACCGGCTGTGATTCCCGGACAACAGACCGCCCATCCTCGACGGTTCCCACCTTCGCCGAGTCGGAGGCGTGGCAGCACCTAGGGGCGACTGTTTGACCCTGATGCGAAAGCGAATGACTTGGCCCGTGAGCACGCTACGGCGCGGAAACGTGGCGAGCCGCCCCGGTTCCTCCGAGCGACATGCCGAGGATTGCGATCCTTCCCTTCGACGACATGAGTGCCGGTGCGGACAAGGGTTATCTCAGCGATGCCGTTGCCGAGGGCATCATCACCGAGCTGGCGCGCAGCAAGACTTATGCCGTCATCGCCCGGAACTCGAGCTACGGTCCGAGCAGTGAGGCCCGCGAAGATCATAGCACGCCTGTCCTTCTGACCTGAGCAACAGTTCGCCGTCAGTCTGCCTGTTCTTCATCGTATTGAGGGACGGCCCATTCTTCCCCGATTGCGGCGACAAGGGCGGACACGCGGGTACGCACCCGCGGAGGAAGTCGAACAAGACGCTCGATCAGGCGTCGACCTTCTGCGCTGGCAATGAAACCAATGCGCTCATCGGTTCGTAGACGTGAAGCCTCATGGCCGCTCTCCCCATTCTCCGGGAGACCTTCGAAAAAACGACTGACGGGGACGCCCAGCGACTTCCCAATGTCGTATATCATGGATGCACTGACGCGGTTCCTTGCGTTCTCGTATTTTTGGAGTTGTTGGAAGCTGACGCCTATCGATCGAGCAAGCTGAGCCTGCGATACGTCCGACAGTACGCGAACCGCCGCAATCTGTCTGCCGACGTGAAGATCAGCGGGGTGAGGATCACGCCTGATCTTTCGCTTTGGCGCTGCCGAACTTTTCGGTTTCAACAATGCTTTCGATGCTCCAACAGGTCATTTCCGGTGCAGTAGCCTTGGGTTTTGATCGTCAGCCAAATTTGCGCACAGGCGGCAGAACTATTCTGCCGGAGCATCCGGATATTTCGACCCCGGCACCGAAAGCACGCGAGCGGCTTGCGAAACCCTCGAGAATATCTCGCGCCGCGCGTCCGCCGGCGGGGACAGGAACCAATCCACTTGTTTCGGATCCGTGGCGCTCATTTCCCTCACCGATCACGACGGGCAGAAGGTCTATGGCTTCAAGGATTCCGTTCGCATCGTAGCGGCAAGCGGCGACAATGCTCTGCCAGACCTCCGGAGGATCCCATTCGCTCTCGTCCGGATGGACGTGAAAGAGGAAATTTCCGAGACCGTAGAAGATTGGCGAGCCATTGTAGATTTCCACCGCTTGAAGAACGGGGGCACCGTGGCTTACGAAAAGGTCTGCTCCGGCGTCAATGCATGTGCGGGCGAAGGCCTGTACCCAGCGCGGCACGTCCTGCCAACCTGGTTCCCAATGGTGGTGGTGCAGGTAGGCGATAACAAAATCGCCTTGCCCAGCCGCCTGCCGGACGGCGGACAGTTGAATATTCGCACTCTGCGGATCGATCTCGATCGAGCGGCCGAAGTCGGCTGCCTGGGTGAACACGGTCCCGTAGAAATTCAGCTCCTTCCCACTCGCCAGTTCGGGCGGATCCTCCGGTTGCGCATAATTGGTGAGTTCGAGATGCGAGCTTTGCAAATGATCGCCCAGCCTTGCCAGCCTCCGGAAATGGCCGTCCGGCACCCCGATCTTGCGAACGGTCTTCAGCCGGTTGACGCCAGGCCGAGCCGGACGCGAAGCCGAGCGGTTCTCGGCATACATGTTGGCCGGGCCAGGGCCTGCATCGAGCGCAAGCAGGGAGACATGGCGATGGCCCAGATGGCGCCGGCCGAGTTTCGCGGCGTTCGTCTCGTCGATCCCGATCCCGGCATGCAAGAAGCCGCGCGTCTCTACTTCGCCCAGCGTGGACTGGATGCCGCAAGGGCCGAGATCGAACGCGTGGTTGTTGGACAGGGCGAGCGCGTTAAAACCAATGTCCTGCAATGCATCCAGCACTTCAGCCCTGGAATACCCGAAGTACCTGCCCTTGGTCGGCCAACCCCCATGTTGGCCAAGGATCGTCGACTCAAAATTGGTGAAGACAACGTCACCCTGCTGATGGTAGCCATGATAGTTCTCCTTGATCCTGTCTGCTTCGAGCCGCACCATTGCGGTCTCGATGGTGGTCGAAAGGTCGGAGGCGATCGTCGGCGCACCCTTGGGCCGAAGCGCAGCGGAGGATGGCGCGGGAGCGACTTTGTTGAAGCGCGAGGAATGACGGCGAAGCCGGCAGGGGAAGAAAGTCGTGACGCGCCATTGCGCCACAGGCGATCGAGGCGAAAGCCGTTCTTCAGACCAGAAACACCAATCGAAGAGACCGCGCAGGTGCGCTCGCCACTACGGGAAGGTCAAGGAGATCTCGGGCAACCTCAACCGACTCGGCTCCGGCAAGTGCAATCCCACTCCATCGACAATTCTATGCGACGCGGCTCGCACATGGCATCGGCGAACTCGCGTCCGCTGGTGATGTCACGCAAAGCGACTGTCTCGATCGCATTGCCGCAGACGGCATTCTGGACGATCGCGCAAACACGCCAATCTGTGCCAGCCTCGACCGCATGCGGCCCACCGCCGGCTCCCCGGCGCCCCAGCATGACTGGTTTGCCCCGAGCGAGGACTGTCCGCTGTTCTTCTTCGCGGGCGTCTGGACGCGCTGGCAGGGGTCCGCAGGGTCAAGGACGGGCCGAGGACTTCGAGCTTTACGGCTTCCTCGCGACCAAAGCCCAACGACTTCATAGCGCAGATCCACGAGAAGACTACGCCGGTGATCTTCACGGAGGTGGAGACCTGGCCTACAGCAGCCCCGTGGTCAGAAGCGCGGCACATGCAGCGGACAGCTCCCGACCACGCCTCAGTGATTGTCGAGAAGCCGGCCATACAGATCAAGTTTCCACAGCAGGCTCCGGCTCAAGGTTCGCTTTTCTAAGCCGGCTTGATTGTGACATTGGGCTGCGCGATTGTCGCTGCGTAGTGCGTAGGTGATCGATGAAGCGTCGAGGCAAGGCGCTGCCTTTCGTGCCCACAGAAATTCACGTCAGCACAGTCGACGACGACAAGGGTGTGCCGGGCATCCTTTCGATCAAGACCACGGAAGGCCTGTTGGATATTGCGCTCGATGTGCAAGCCGCAGACGCCATTTTGAACGCGGTCAGGTCCATCAAGGCGAAGCTAGACCCGGCCTAAAAGAATGCCCGGGCGGCATCCCGGGCTAGCTGGAGGTCTTGGGAGTGCGCCGATACACTCTACCCCAATCGGCACACACTAACTTGCTTCACCATCGTGACGGGCAGATGAAGGCCATACTTGCTTGTCGCCGCGCATCAAGCGGTAGCCTTCTTCCAGGCTGCCGATAACCGTTAGGGCTTCCGCTGCTGAGTAGAAGGTTGCGATTGGAAAGGCCCGGCCGTCTTGGATCCATTCGAGCTGTTAGGCCTCCCGGTTCGGCTTGTCTTCGCCCACCAAATGTTCCTCTTCAAGGACGCATATTAGCGACACTTCATGAAGCTTTCGTGAGGCAGGTAAGCCGTCTATGGGCCGGCAGAACAGCAAAGCGAGGAGCGGGCTATAAGGACGGCGAAGGCGCTAGCAGGAAAGCATGCCGGTGCCATTGCGTGGTCCGCGAGGCCAACCCCTCCATTGGCGAGTATGGTGAGCCAGAGACGCTCTTCGTGGGGGGCGACGTGCCGGAAATGGAGTGATACAACTGGTACGAATGCGCGACGCAGTGCCTTGCCCGCTGTCGGCAAGGCACCAAGAGTTCATGGCGCGTGAGGATCGATCTCCCCGACGATTGCCGAGGCGTATCCGTCTCCCCAAAGGATAAGCACATTGATCCCGCTATTCGTCCTGTCGGTCCCGGCATTCGTCGGCAGGGACAACGGCGCCCTGGCGGCCGCAGTCCCCCACGGCTGGAACCAGGGGAAACGGCCTGCCTCCAACTGGGCGATGATCTTATTGGTGATATCGTCATAAAGGTTCGTCCGATCCGCGTCTGCGCGGACTCGGTCGCTTCGACTGGACATCGCGGTTCTCCGCAACGGCACCGGAGGCCTCTGCTCTGGCTTGAAACCCGTCGCCGAAAACCGGCCCTTCCCTGACTCTCGTCAGGAGAGCACCATGCTCTCCCGACCAATGTGAAAAAGGGCGTACAAGGCGGAAGCACCGAAATGTCCGTAAGCGGAAATAAGTCAGTTCGGTGCTGGAGCAAGTTCGTGGCCCTGAGACCGGTTCAACAGGGCGGCCGAAGGAGCATCAGCATAGCGCCGCCGCAAGGCGGGATGCGGGGCCGACCGCCCCCTGCGAAGGGCGCCATATGAAGCTTGCTCGGTTAGTTCCGCCTCGGACCGCAGAACGATTCGTCGAGGCGCATTGGATGCATTGTCGATCCGGTTCATAGCGACCCTCGCCGGCCGATATGTACGAAATCACCGCCCAGCATACGCCTGCCGGCTTTCGCCCTTTCCATCCTTGAAGACTATCGGCATCAATCACCCGCAACGAACGAGGTATGACGTCATGACTGGACCAGGAGAAACACCGATAAGACGAACGATCCGCCGAAAGGAGTTGCGCGCGATCGTGCCGTTGGCCGACAGCACAATTTATGAAATGGAACAACGCGGGCAATTTCCGCGGCGTTTCGCTCTCACCCCTCGTTGCGTCGTGTGGGATTTGGCCGAGGTTGAAACCTGGCTCCATGCACGCAGGGCAGCACCAATTCCCCAAGCCAGCCCTCCGGATGTGCGTTTGAGAAAAACCGCTCCTGTTAAAGCGCCGGATCGGGCTCGAAGATCGTCATAGTCGCGGGCAAAAGGACTACAGGACGCTTTTTCCCCTCTACCCAAGCTTCGACCATCTCGGACCATTCTTGCATCATATGGCGGCGCTGCATTTCGTATTCCGCCTTGTTGTAGACACCGCGGGAAGAGCGGCCGTCCTCATGGGCGAGGCATTTCTCGATCCAGTCGCTGTTGAATCCTAGTTCGTTCAAAAGCGTGGAGCCGGTGCGCCGAAGGTCGTGCACGGTGAACGGCTCGAGCGGTAGGCCTTCGTTCTTAGCCTGTTCGGTGACCGCATAAGTCACGCGATTGAACGTTGCACGCGACATTGGTGCATCCGCATCGTAGCGCGATGGCAGCACGAAGCGTGAGTTCCCCGAGCAAGTCTTGAGCGCAATGAAGATGTCGAGCGCTTGGCGAGACAAATAGACATTGTGGGCCTTCGATCGCTTCATGCGTTCCTTGGGGATGCTCCAGACCGCATTTTCGAAGTCAACCTCGTCCCAGACTGCGTCCTGAAGCTCGCTCTTTCGCACCATCGTGAACAGGATGAGGCGAAGGCCGAGACGAATTGTGGGCAGAGTGGCGACCTTCTCCAGCATCTTGAGCATGACGCGGATTTCAGCTGGTGAAAGCGAGCGATCCCTAGGAACGAAGTTGGCGATAGATGCTGGCCCGACGTCATCGGCCGGATTGGACACCTTCTCGCCATGGAGAATGGCAAAACCATAGATCTGTTTGAGAATGTCGCGGACATGGATTGCCGTTGCCGGCGCTCCGCGCTCGACAATCTTGGCACACTGGGTGCGAAGGTCGTTCGGCGTAATTTCAGTCAGTAGCCGATTGCGCCAATCCGGCAGGAGCTCGCGCTCGAAAATTGACCGGCGCATCGATCGAGTGCTGTCCGCCATCGGCGCCAAAGTCAGCCACTTCTCTCCGAACTGGCCAAAGCTCTTGGCTTCTTTCAGCCGCCGTTTGTCTCGTTGCTTTTCGATGGCAGGAGAGCGGCCTTCTCTGATAGCTCGGCGCGCATCAAGGCATTTCTCGCGCGCCTGGAGAAGAGAGATCCCATCGCGGCCGTATTTGCCGAGATAGACGGTCTCCCTCCGGCCGTTGAGCCTGTAATCCAGACGAAACGAGATCGTTCCACTAGGCATAACGCGGACATACATACCGTCACGATCCGCAACCTTGTAGATTTTCTGTTTGATTTTCAATGCCTTGAGAGCGGCGTCCGTCAGCATCCCGACTGCCTTTCCAAAAGTACCGTCACAAGGTTTTTGAGGGCTGTCGGCGGAAATATCGTTTAATTTTCAGACGCTTAGCCTGAAAAAAGTACCGTCAATAGCTCTCTACGGCGTGACGGTACTTTCAAAAATTCACTGTGGCAATATGGGGGGAGGTCCGTCAGCCAGTCCGCCGAAGCCGAAAGATGCCCGCCGATAGGCAGCGAAAGCTATCGGTAAAAAATATTTTCTATTTCAGTGGCTTAGGTCGAGTCTTAGCGCAAATTCGGCGGCGTTTGGGTAGGCCTGAATCATTCCCACTCGATTGTGCCGGGCGGCTTCGAGGTCACGTCGTAGACGACGCGGTTGATGCCCTTGACCTCGTTGATGATGCGGGTGGCGGCGGCGCCGAGGAAGGCCATGTCGTAGTGATAGAAATCCGCGGTCATGCCGTCGACGGACGTCACGGCGCGCAACGCGCAGACGAATTCGTAGGTGCGACCGTCGCCCATCACGCCGACGGTCTGCACGGGAAGCAGCACGGCGAAGGCCTGCCAGATGGCGTCGTAGAGGCCGGCCTTGCGGATCTCGTCGAGATAGATGGCGTCGGCCTCGCGCAGGATTTCCAGCTTGTCGCGCGTGATGCCGCCGGGACAGCGGATGGCGAGGCCAGGGCCAGGGAAGGGGTGGCGGCCAATAAAACTTTCGGGCAGGCCGAGTTCCTTGCCGAGCGCCCTCACCTCATCCTTGAACAGTTCGCGCAGCGGCTCGACCAATTGCATGTTCATGCGCTCCGGCAGGCCGCCGACATTGTGGTGCGACTTGATGGTCACCGACGGGCCGCCGGTGAAGGAGACGCTTTCGATGACGTCGGGATAGAGCGTGCCCTGCGCCAGGAAATCGGCGCCGCCGAGCTTCTTGGCCTCTTCCTCGAACACTTCGATGAACAGCCGGCCGATGGTCTTGCGCTTCTTCTCAGGGTCCGACTCGCCTTCCAGCGCCGAGATGAATTTTTCCGACGCGTCGACCAGGATCAGCGGCAGGTTGTAGTGCTGGCGGAACATCTCGACCACGCCGGCGGCCTCGTCCTTGCGCATCAGGCCATGGTCGACGAGGATGCAGGTCAGCTGGTCGCCGACCGCTTCGTGGATCAGAAGTGCCGCGACCGAGGAATCGACGCCGCCTGACAGCGCGCAGATCACCTTGCCCTTGCCGACCTGCTTGCGGATGGTCTCGACGGCGTGCTCGCGATAGGCGCGCATCGTCCAGTCGCCCTCGATGCCGGCAATGTTGTGGACGAAGTTGCGGAGCAGCCTGGCGCCATCGGGCGTATGCACCACTTCAGGGTGGAACATGATGCCATACATCTTGCGAGCGACATTGCCGAAGATGGCAAAGGGCGAGCCTTCCGACTTGCCGAAAACTTCGAACCCCTTGGGCAGCGAGATGACGCGGTCGCCATGGCTCATCCAGACCTGGTGGCGCTGGCCCGGCGCCCACAGGCCTTCGAACAGCGGGCTGTCCTTCTCGATCTCGACGAAGGCGCGGCCGAATTCGCGATGGTTGGAGCTTTCGGCGACGCCGCCCATCTGAACGCAGAGCGCCATCTGGCCGTAGCAGATGCCGAGCACCGGCACGCCGGCGTCGAAGACGATCTGCGGCGCGCGCGGGCTGCCGATATCTGATGTCGAGGCAGGACCGCCGGACAGGATCACGGCCTTTGGCTGGATGCGCTTGAAGGCAGCTTCGGCCGATTGGAACGGCACGATCTCGGAAAACACGCCGGCCTCGCGGATGCGGCGGGCGATGAGTTGCGTAAACTGGCTGCCGAAATCGATGATCAGCACAGTGTCGGGCAGAACGGTGTCGGGGTGATTGGCTGTCGTCATGGCGAGCCTTTAGAGAAAGAAACGAGTCGGCGCAATGGGTTGCGAAGCCACGCCGTCACTGAACTTCGGTCTCTTTGCCGGTGGCATCCGGCGATCCCGCATCGAGGGTCCGCAAAGCGTCCATCAGTGCTGCGAAGCGCTGCTGGCCGATACGCTCGACGTAGCGGCGTTCGATCTGCATTTTGATGCGGTCACCATCGCGCAGGGCGTCCAGACCCTTGCGCGTATAGCCGACAAGCTTGCCACGCCCGTCCCGCGGATCGGGCAGGCGCTGCACCACGCCTTCCGCCTCCAGCCCGTCGAGCAATTGCTGGACCGCCTGCTTGGAAATCGCCGAGCGGTCGATCAGCGCAGACTGGCGAATGCCGTTGCGGGAGATATGCCCGAGCAACCCGGCGCGCGCCTCTGTGAACCAGCCGTGGCCGGCGGAGCGCATCGCGGCGGCGAACTCAGCCTGCCAGGCCCGGCTCGCTTGCCACAGCCGCCAGCCGACGTGATCGGGTAGCGCTTCGGTTTTTTCGTCAAGCTCCTTGACCATTTTGCCAGTACTCCATATAGTCAAGATACTTGACGACTTCGATTGCGTCGAGCGCTTTCAAACTCAAAACCTGGGAACCGGGACCATGACAATTCTGAACAGGGATACGCTGGCCATTATCATGATCGGCACCACGCATGTCATCGACATGGGCGGCAAGAGTGCGTTCATCCACTACGAAACCGTGGATCGGGCGCACATGCTGCTGCCGGACGGCACCCGCTTTCATGGAAAATGGGACCTGCTCGACGACGGCTACAAGGTCGAATGGACCGATGGCCCGGCCGGCTCGTGGAAACTCGACCACACGACCGGCGCGATCGACTATGTCGATGCAACCGGCGCCGTGCGCGGGCGCATTTCGCGCATCGATTTTGGCGATCCGAACCGCCTTGCGGCCTGATCGCTACGCTCAGGCGCCGAGCAGGCCGCCGCCTATCGCCTGTTCGAGCCGTCCGACTGCATCCGCCAGCTTTTCATCGATGACATGGAGATATTCGGTCCAGTCGCCGACATGCCGCAGGTCGGCCGCGCCGTCGGAAATGCCGCGCAGGCCGATCAGCGGGACATCGAACAGCTGGCAGGCGCGCAGGCAGGCGAAGGTCTCCATGTCGACCATGTCCGCGGCAACAGCGTCATAGGCGGCGCCGGTGATGATGGCGCCGCCGGTCGACAGGCTGGCTTGCCTGATGTCCGGAATCCTGAACGGCAGCGGCACGGTCACCGGCAGCTCGAGAAACGGCGTCGCGCCCTTCTCGAAGCCCAGCGGCGAGGCATCGATGTCGCGGTAGCTGACCGAGACCGCCTGGTAGATTTCGGTCTGCTCAAGCGTGCGGCTGCCGGCGGAGCCGAGCGAGACGACGAGATCGGGCAGCGCGGTCTCAGCCTTCAGCGTTGCAAGCCCGGCGCCCAGCCGCACGCCCGCCTCGACCGGGCCGACACCCGTCATCAACGGCGTGAACAGCTTTTGGAGATGCGGGCCGTATTCGGCCTGCGCCGCCATGACGAAGAGGACATGCTTGCCGCCAATGCGCACAACGCTGGCCATCAGCCGGCGATTCCGTCACGGCCGACCACCGTCATCATCGTGCCGGTCATGGTGGCGATGAGTTTGGCCTCGCCGTCGGCGGCAAAGGCATAGGCCTGCCCGTCGGCGACGATGATGGTGCGGCCGGGTTTGGTCACCGAGCCGCGAAACAGGAAGCGTTCGCCCCTGCCCGGCGCCAGCAAATTGACCTTGAACTCGATGGTCAGCACGCCTGAATTTTCCGGCATCAGTGAAAAAGCGGCGTAGCCGCAGGCTGAATCCAGCGCCGTCGAGATGACGCCGGCATGCAGGAAACCGTGCTGCTGGGTGAGCTCGGCCGAATAGGGCATTTCGATCTCGATGATGCCCGGCGTCACCAGCGTCAGCTCTGCGCCGATCGTCGCCATTGCCTGCTGGCGGGCAAAGGACGCCCTGACGCGATCCTCATAATCGGGAGCGGGTACGATCTTTGCTGCCATGGCCATCGCCTTCAATTTTGCCGGAAAAGCTTATCGCAGAGGCACGGGCGGCAAGCAAATGCTTTTGCTGCACTGCAGCAAACGCGCTTAGTTCAACAGGAGCAGCGATGCGTTGAGCAAGGTGGCGAACGCCACCAATGTCAACGGCAGCGTCAATTCGCCCGACGCAGCGCGCAGAAGTAGAATCCGTCGGTAGCGCTAAGCGCCGGCGACAGCGAGATGTCGCCTGCTTTTCCGATCCGCGCGGCCGCCGCGTGGCCGGGGAAATGGACGTCCCAGAGAGCGCGATGATCGATCGGGACAAAGTCTTTGTGGCGCTCGCGGAAGGCGGCGGTCTGCTCGCCATTCTCCTCGTCGAACACCGAACAGGTGATGTAGGCCAAGAGGCCACCGGGTTTGACGTAGGCCTTGGCGGCATCGAGGATCGCCGACTGCTCGCCCTTGCGGGCGTCGAGCTGCCTTTGCGTCAGCCGCCATTTGGCGTCGGGACGGCGCCGCCAGGTGCCGCTGCCGGTGCAGGGCGCATCAACGAGCACAATGTCCATGTGGCCCACGAGCGGCGCCAGTTCGGCCGGCTTGGTGACCACCTGCACGTTGCGGTTTTCCGAACGGCGGATGCGGTCGAAGATCGGCGCCAGCCGCGCCTTTTCGGCGTCGTGAGCGAAGACCTGGCCTTTGTTGGCCATTGCAGCCGACAGCGCCAGCGTCTTGCCACCGGCGCCGGCGCAGAAGTCCAGCACCTGCATGCCGGCTTGCGCACCGGCGAGTGCGGCGACGATCTGCGAGCCCTCGTCCTGAACCTCGAACCAGCCTTTCTGGAAGGCAGGCTCCGCCTGCACATTCGGGTGCCGGCCATCGCCGTCGATCGGCGGGATACGAATGCCGTTTGGCGCGATATGGGCCGCATTCGCGCCAGTATCGGCCAATTCCGCAAGCACCTTGGCGCGGTCGGACTGAAGCGTGTTGACCCTGATGTCGAGCGGCGGACGGGTAGCCAGGGCGGCCCCCTCCTCGACCCACTCTGTGCCGAAGGCCCGTTCAAACAGCGGCGCGCACCAGTCGGGAATGTCGGCCCGCACCGCCTTGGGCGCGTCTTCAAGGCGGCGCTCGGCCAGCGCCTGCAACTCGGCCGCGCTGAGCAGCGGCGGCGCGAACTTGTCGCCGTCGAGCGCGTCGTTGAGCGATTGCGCCGTCTGGCCCCATTCGATGAGCAGCGCGCCGAAGCCGATGGCGCGCGGCGTGTCCTCGCCCAGCAGCCAGCCGGCGGAACGCTTGTGGCGCAGCGCGTCGTAGACGATGTTGCCGATCGCCGCGCGGTCACCGCCGCCGGCAAAGCGATGCGACAGACCCCAATCCTTCAGCGCATCGGCCACCGGCCGGTGGCGCCGGCCAATGTCTTCCAGCACTTCGATGGCTGCCGCCAGCCGCCCGCCCAGTCGCATTCGTCATTCCATCAATCGTGCATCTTCCGGCCTGCTCTTAGAGCCTTTCACGTCGAGATTGAACCCCGCTTGCGTTTCCCGGCGACAAGCTGTTCCGATCGCGATCGGCGAATTTCTCCAATCGGCAAATGTCCACCCGCCGGCGACAATAAATCCCAAATATATGCAAGGCCTCTAATGTTTGGAACTGGCCGCCGCAAGCATGGCCTGTGGCGCAACTGCTCTGCTTTCCAAGCTTTTGCGTTGGGAATACTCTTTGCGCCATGATTCGCGGCGCAGAAAACGCGAGCCGGCGGATCGATACGAGGAGAGGGCAATGAAAACGTATCTTGCGGAAGTTTTGGGAACATTTCTGTTGGTGTTCATCGGCACGGCGTCGGTGGCGACGGGCGGCTTCCTTGCCGACCTGCCGCTCGGCCAGGAAGCCATCGGCCTGGCGTTCGGGATCGGCCTGATTGCGGCGGCCTATGCGGTTGGCCCGATTTCCGGCGCACATCTCAATCCGGCCGTCACGCTCGGCGTCTTCCTTGCCGGCCGGCTGCCGGCAAAGGATGTGGTTCCCTACTGGATCGCGCAGATCATCGGCGCCATCCTCGCCTCGCTGGCGCTGTGGATCATCGTTTCGGGCCAGACCGGCGGACACACGACCGGCTTCGGCGCCAATGGCTGGGACGTGGCGAAATGGGGGATGAGTTCGGCCTTCCTGTGGGAGCTGATCGGCACCTTCACCTTCGTCACCGTCATCCTCGGCGTCACCGCCGAGAAGCACTCGACGGCGTTCGCCGGCCTGGTCATCGGCCTGACCCTGGCGGGGCTGCACTTCGCCATGATCCCGGTGACCGGCACCTCGGTCAATCCGGCCCGCTCGATCGGCCCGGCGCTGTTTACGGGGGGTGCTGCCCTCAGCCAGCTCTGGCTATTCATCGTAGCCCCACTGATCGGCGGTGCTGTTGCCGGCGTCGTTGCCAAGGCGCGCATCTTCGAAAAGGACTGATTTTCGAAGGCATAAAAAAGGCGCGGGCCGCGGCCCGCGCCTTTTTGTTGGGAGGGCTGCGATCAGCCGGCGATGTCGAAGCGGTCGGCGTTCATCACCTTGGTCCACGCCTTGACGAAATCACCGACGAATTTCGGCCCGGCATCCGCCGACCCATAGACCTCGGCCAGCGCTCGCAGCTGCGCGTGCGAGCCGAAGATCAGATCGGCGCGAGTGGCAGTCCATTTGACCGCCTTGGTCTTGCGGTCGCGCGCTTCGTAGACCTCATGCGAGCCCGGCTCGGAGGCCGGGTCCCAGACGGTCGCCATCGAGAGCAGGTTGACGAAGAAGTCGTTCGTCAGCGTGCCCGGCCTGTCGGTCAACACGCCATGCTTCGAACCGCCGGCATTGGCGCCGAGCACGCGCAGGCCAGCGACCAGCACCGTCATCTCCGGCGCCGTCAGGTTGAGCAGTTGCGCGCGGTCGACCAGCAACGCTTCGACCGACATCGGCAACTTACCCCCGACATAGTTGCGGAAGCCATCGACTTTCGGCTCGAGCGCGGCGAAGGAATGGACATCTGTCTGCTCCTGCGAGGCGTCGGTGCGGCCGGGCGTAAACGGCACTTTCACCGCGTTGCCGCCATCCGTCGCCGCTTTCTCGACAGCAGCGACACCGCCGAGCACGATGAGGTCGGCCAGCGACACCTTCTTGCCGCCCGCGTTGAACTCCTTCTGGATAGCTTCGAGTTTCGCCAGCACCTTGGCTAGTTCGGCCGGCTGGTTGACCTCCCAGTCCTTCTGCGGCGCCAAGCGAATGCGCGCGCCATTGGCGCCGCCACGCTTGTCGGAGTTGCGGAAGGTCGAGGCCGACGCCCAAGCGGTCGAAACCAGCTGCAAAACAGTGAGGCCCGAGGCGAGGATCTTGGCCTTCAGCGCGGCGATGTCCTGATCGCTGACCAGTTCATGGTCGACTGCCGGTACCGGATCCTGCCAGATCAGCTCTTCCTTCGGCACCAACGGGCCGAGATAGCGCACGACCGGACCCATGTCGCGGTGGGTGAGCTTGTACCAGGCGCGGGCGAAGGCATCGGCGAACTGCTCGGGATGCTGGTGGAAGCGTCGCGAGATCTTCTCATAGGCCGGGTCGGCACGCAGCGCGAGGTCGGTGGTCAGCATCGCCGGCGCATGGCGCTTCGAGGGATTGTGCGCGTCCGGCACCATTACCGTGCCGGAGCCGCCTTTCGGCGTCCACTGATGGGCGCCGGCAGGGCTCTTGGTCAGCTCCCATTCGAAGTTGAACAGATTGTCGAAGAAGTTGTTGCTCCACTTGGTCGGCGTCGTCGTCCAGGTGACTTCGAGGCCCGACGTGATGGCGTCGCCGGCGATACCGGTGGCGTGCTTGCTCGACCAGCCAAGGCCCTGCGCCTCGATGCCGGCGCCTTCCGGCTCGACCCCGACAAGGGCTGCATCACCCGCGCCATGGGTCTTGCCGAAGGTGTGACCACCGGCGATCAGCGCCACAGTCTCTTCGTCGTTCATGGCCATGCGCCCGAAGGTCTCTCTGATATCGCGTGCCGAGGCCAGCGGATCGGGCTTGCCGTTCGGCCCTTCGGGGTTGACGTAGATCAGGCCCATCTGCACGGCGCCGAGATGGCCGTGCAGTTCGCGGTCTCCGGAATAGCGCTTGTCGTCGAGCCATTTGGTTTCGGAACCCCAATTGACATCCTGCTCGGGCTCCCAGACATCGGCGCGGCCGCCGGCAAAGCCGAAGGTCTTGAAGCCCATCGATTCCAGCGCGACATTGCCGGTGAGGATCAACAGGTCGGCCCAGGAAATCTTGCGGCCGTATTTCTGCTTGATCGGCCACAGCAGCCGGCGCGCCTTGTCGAGATTGGCATTGTCCGGCCAGCTGTTCAGCGGCGCGAAACGCTGCTGGCCGGCACCGGCCCCACCGCGGCCATCACCGATGCGATAGGTGCCGGCGCTGTGCCAGGCCATGCGGATAAAAAGCGGGCCGTAATGGCCGAAATCGGCCGGCCACCAATCCTGCGAATCCGTCATCACCTTGTGCAGATCCTTGATCACCGCATCGAGATCGAGGCTTTTGAATTCCTCGGCATAGTCGAACGCCTCACCCATCGGGTCGGAAAGGTTCGACTGCTGGTGGAGAACGCTGATGTCGAGCTGGTTCGGCCACCAGTCACGATTGGTCCTGCCGGACGTTCCATGCGCGACCGGGCATTTGCCGGCGCTGTTGTCGTCGGTGTTCGCGTCCATCTTAGCCTCCGAATTGCTGATTTTCTTTGTTGGTTTTCCGGGCCGGCCGGGAGCCGCGCCACTCTGGAATTGTTCCAGACTAGGCCGTCTCTTCGATAAAAACAAATTGCCTTTCCTGTTTGGTGCGATAGGTTTTTCTTATGATTGGTCTCACCGTCCGGCAGATGCAATATTTCGAGGCTTTGGCGCAAACGCTGCATTTCGGCCGCGCCGCAAAACTCGCCGGCGTCAGCCAACCAGCGCTGTCCGCACAGATCGCCGAGATGGAACAAAGGCTGAGCTGCCGGCTGTTCGAGCGTGGCGGCAAGACGGTGCGGATGACGCATGAGGCGCAGGCCCTGCTGCCGCGCATCGAACGCATTCTGCGCGACATCAGCGAGGTCGAGACGACGGCGCGGCGCGGCCGCCCGGCCATGGAGGGGCGCTTCCGGCTGGGCATCATTCCGACAGTTGCGCCCTATCTGTTGCCGCACGTGCTGCCGGAACTGAAGCGGCATTTTCCCGCTTTGCAGCTCGAACTGCGCGAAGCGGTGACGGCATCTTTGGTCGAGGACACGGCGACGGGACGTCTCGACGCCTTCATCGCCGCGCTGCCGCTCGACCAACCGGGCCTGGTCACCGAAGAACTGTTCGCCGACCGCTTCTTCCTCGCCGTGCCGTCAGGCGACCCGGCCTTCGCCTCGCCACCGGTGCCGCCAGAAAGCCCGGCGCTGGAGCGGCTGATGCTTCTGGAGGAAGGCCACTGCCTGCGCGAACAGGCACTCGCGCTGTGCGGCAGCGTGCGTCCGGTGGCGATGGCCAGCTACGGTGCGACCAGCCTGACGACGCTCCTGCAGATGGTGGCGCATGGGCTCGGCGTCACGCTCATACCGGAAATGGCGGCCAAGCCGGCCAGCGTCATGCCGGACCTCAAGATCGTCCCGTTCCAGGAGCCGATGCCGCAACGCACGATCTGCCTGGCGTGGCGCCGCAACAAGGTGCGGCATGACGAGTGCGTGGAACTGGCCAAGATCATTCGTGGGCTGGATCAGGCGGTGCTGGGGGCGTGAGTTGTCTGATAGGCCAACATCGAATGCCTGTTTCTGACCAAGGCGACCTGCGTGAGGGCCGGATGGGGGCTTTGCGCCGCATCGCGGGCATTGAGATATTAGCAGCCGCTTCGCCGATGACCTTTTCGACGATGTCAGACTCTCCAACCCGCCATTGGCAGAGCTTGAATTGAAGCTGGCTGAAAGGATCTTGCCCCCACGCATTTCCCAGGACGGCCATTGATCGCTCAGGCCGGAATTCCCGGCCGGTCCGGATCACTCAAACGAGATGGCGTCTGCAGGTCGACGCTGGCGTCGGTCGGCGTACATCAACTCATATTCTTCGAGGACCACAAGGCGGACTGCTGCGGCCGGAAAAAGCTGTCGTATTTCCGCACTGGTGCGATCCGATACTTTACCTACTATGCGACCTTCAATTGGGGGCTATAGCAAATGAAAGAAGAGACCGGCGTTCAGAAGTTGGTGCGCACGCTGCGTGCCCGAGCACCCGATGACGCGGCTGAATTGCTCGCCAAAGAGTCTCCCGAGTTCATCCGCGACACACTAAAGCTGTTGCCGGACGGGCACGCCCGAAAGGTGGCCGAGCATTTGCCCCTGCACATGCGGCCCATCGGGTCTGATGACGGTGACGAGGGTGTCGCGATACCCGAGTCGCTCATCGAACTGATGGACCCGATTTCCGCCAGCGTTCCGGTCGGAACGACCGTTGCTGCCGCGGTTGAAGCTGTCAGACGCGCCAAGGTGCCGACCGAGCTCACCTATCTCTACGTCACGAGCGAGGGCGATAAACTGGTTGGCCTGGTGGTCCTGCGCGATCTGATGCTGAGCGAACCGGACGCCATTGTCGATCAGATCATGCTGCCCAGGCCGTTTGCTCTTAATGTCGATCTCTCTTTGAGCAACGCGTGCGAGGCAGCGGTACGGCGTCACTACCCTGTCTACCCGGTGGTGGACGCGGAGAACCGGCTGCTCGGGCAGGTTCGCGGTTGGCGCTTGTTCGAGCAGCAAATCATCGAGATTTCCGCCCAGTCTGGCCAGATGGTAGGTGTCCAGAAGGAGGAGCGCTCCTTTACGCCGCTGTTTTCAGCCTTCTTGAAGCGTCATCCGTGGCTGCAGGTGAACCTCCTGACGGCCTTCATGGCCGCATTCGTGGTCAGTTCGTTCACAGGCACGATCGAGAAGATCGTCGCTCTGGCGGCGTTCCTGCCGGTCTTGGCCGGGCAAAGCGGAAACACCGGCTGCCAGGCACTGGCCATGACGCTGCGTGGCCTTTCCCTGGGGGATGTGGACAAACGACCGAAGCTGCATCTGGTGATGAGAGAGGGCGCGCTTGGGATCGCTAACGGCTTGCTCGTCGGCCTTGTTGCGGCTGCGGCGATGTGGTTCTACGCCTCGAGGCAACCGGAGTCGGCGGCCCAAGCGCCCATGCTGGCACTCGTGATCCTGCTTGCCATGTCCGGAGCGTGCCTCTTGTCCGGAATCTCCGGCGTGCTGATCCCGCTGGGCCTTCGCCGGGTCGGCGCCGATCCGGCGGTCGCTTCGGCGATCTTCCTCACCACCTTGACTGACATTGTAGGCATGGGCCTGATGTTGTGGCTGGCCACCATGCTCGTGCTGTAGCAAGGAGCGTCCAGGGACGCATCCCTGGGAATTTGGGGGCAACAAGCTGACCTCGTCGCGTTCAGCGAAATTGTGAGAAGCACCTCAGTTCTCCGACCCCTTGCGCAACGCGACGGAAGGCCTTTCGTGAAGTCGCGGGTACCTTGAAGGCTCATTCGGTGACCAGATATGCGCAGAATCGCGCAACAATACAAATCTTGTGGCCTGCGATCCGTCACTGAGGATTTTGAGTTATTTGCCGCTGGCGCCGAATACTCCAATTGCGCTCAGCAACGCTAAGAAGATATTTTGGCAACCAGCGCAGCCGAAATAGGAATAACCCCGATGATTTGTTGCGCAGCTGCAACAGCTGCTGAAGCTCGCACGGTCTGGCTACGGTTTCGTCGCCTTTTTTCTTGTAGCCGTGCTAAATCCTTCGCACTAGTCGGGTCGAGGGTGGGGTTCTCGGCATGCAATCTTCGGCTCGAACGATCTTCGGCTTCGCCGCAGCGCTGCTTTTCGGCGGCGTATTGCCGGCCGGCGCACAAGGTCTTTTTGCGGGCTATGACGACGCGTTTTCGGCCCGCATCGCCAATCCTGCCGACAATGGAACGCTCGCCCAGTTCGTTACGGTTGCGGTCAACGCGGGCCAGTACGATCAGGCGATCTCCTCAATCGAGCAGTATCTGATCAAATACCCCCGCGATGCGCGCGCCCGGCTTGCGGCCAGCCGGTTGTATTATCATGTCGGGTCCTATGAATTGGCCCGGCGGCAGGTGCAGTACGGCATCGAAGTCGGCGGTCTGACCGAAAGTGAGCAACAGGAAGCTGTTCGTTTGCTCGCCCGCATCGAGCGCGCGTTGCGTGGCGTCACCTGGGAACTCGCCCTGACCGGAGGCGTATTCAGCGCATTCACCGATTTTGAGCCAGGCGGGGCGCAGGACGACGACAGCTTCGTCTCGCCCTACGGGCGGGCCGACGGCTTTGTTCGCTGGGACCTCGGCACGCCAAGCGCTGACGCCCTCGTTCTTTCGGGCTCGTTGATGGCGACACAGCGTTTTTTCACGGAAGACCTGTCGGTTCCGGGTAGCGAGAAGACTTTTGTCCACGGCAACGCAGCGATTACCTGGGACAAGGGGCTGCCCAACAGTGGGATCGATTCGCTTCGCCTGCTGCTTTCCGCGTTTACCGTTACAGATCGTTTCGACAGCGACATCAACGAAACCGGCGTCGGCCTCAGTGGACGTTTCCTCGTTCGCCCCACGGTCGAGACGACCCTCTTCGCCGGTGGCGGCTACATCGATCTAAGCGCCTCGCAAGGCATTTTCGCCGATAGCAGGGTCTTCTATGAGGCAGGCGGCAGCTACCGCTTCCGCAATGGCCAGGCGCTCGGACTGCGCTTTGTCGGCTCGAATGACTTCGCGTCAGGATCTGGCGAAATCGGCCGTAGCTACTCGGGCGAGGTCCGCTATGGCGGCCTGTTGATGACCGTACCGGATCTTTTCGCATGGTCGCACCAGATCGCCTTCTCGGCCGGCCACAGCGACACTCCCGATCTGTCTGTCGGCATCGGCACAAATATCAAGAGCGACTTCTGGCGCATTGCCTCGGAAAGCGATTTTCAGATGACGGAAGCGCAGAAGATCAGCGTTGATCTCGCCTATCGAGAAACCAACTTCGCCGTCGCTAACCGCGACCAAAAATCGTTCGAAATGCTCATGAGCTATACGTTGACGCTCAATTGAAAGGGCCGCGATGAGGTACCGTCCGATCGCGATTATTATCGCCTGCCTTGCCTTCGCGGCACCCTCCGCCGCTGAGACGGTCGGGTCGATGACAGCCTATCAGACCAACATCGTCCGCAACAACGGTGGGACAATGGACGTTGGTGCCGGCGTCGAACTGGGCGACCTGCTGCGCAGCGATCCCACCGGTCTTGGAATGCTGGTGTTCCAGGATGAATCGAGCGCCAAGATCGGTCCGAACACCAGCCTGACGATCGATGAATTCGTCTATAATCCGGGCTCCGGATCGGGAAAGATCGACATCGGCATGAACAGCGGCCTGGCCCGTTTTTATGGCGGCCAGGTTTCGAAACGGGGGGCCATGCAGGTTGCGACGCCGCACATGGTGCTCGGCGCGAGGGGCGGCATCATCGAAGTGCTGGTGGCAGCTGGCCAGACTGTCGGCATTCTGCGCGCCGGCCGTATGACCTGCACGATCAATGGCAAACGGCTGGTTATCACAAACCCGGGCTACGCCTGCACATCACAAGATGGCAAGCTGCTGGCCGGCTACGGCGGAATCGACACCTTCCCGATATTGGACAGTATCGACCGGATAGCCGGTACCGGCCTGCCAGGCGCGCCGGGCCCTGGTTTGGACGTAAGCGCACTTTGTGCGTCGGCACTCGGCGGCTCGCTCAAAGTCTGCGATTCCACGGACGGCGCATTGCCAGGAGTGGTCATGGA
The DNA here is from genome assembly GCF_053848025.1 of Mesorhizobium sp. 128a. NCBI lineage: Bacteria > Pseudomonadati > Pseudomonadota > Alphaproteobacteria > Hyphomicrobiales > Phyllobacteriaceae > Mesorhizobium > Mesorhizobium sp. 128a. The sequence continues at coordinate 121,969 of NZ_JBSPKY010000014.1, forward strand.
CTTCCCTGACAGCCCAACGCCACCCGTGGGCAGCGGCGGACGGAGGGACGATGGCGAGGGCGAAGGCTGCGGCCGCTTCTGCAATTAGGCCGGGGCGCCCGGTATGAGCCCCTTTGCTGCTCGGCGCTGGGCTGATTGGCGCTGGACCGTGAGGCGCAAGATATCCGGTCTCGTGGTCGTTCTTTTGCTGCTCGCCTGCCATTTGGCTTTCGACGGCCCGCTGTCGCGCCTGCGCGAACGCACGTACGACTTCTACCAGTTTCTCGCCCCGCGCCAGGCGACGAGAAATCCTGTCGTGATCGTCTCGATAGACGACGCCAGCCTCAAGGCACATGGGCGATGGCCCTGGAACCGTGGCCTCTTGGCCGATCTGGTCGGTGGCATCACCGAATCCGGCGCGTCGGTGGTCGGGCTTGCGCTGGTACTCCCCGAGGCCGACACCTCGCCTGAGGGCATCGCCGGAGACAAGCGCCTGGCCGCGGCGCTGGCCAAAAATCGAACGGCGCTTGCCGTCAGCCTGGGCAATGAGGCGACGGTTTCAGAAGCGGAACCCAAAGCCGGCTGGTCGATCGTCGGGCAAGTACCCGATACACTTCCCGGCTTCACCGGCCTGACCGGCTCGCTTGCCGAATTCTCGAACGCCGCCGTGGGCCTCGGCGTGATTCGCACCTTGCCCGATCCCGACGGCGTACTGCGCCATGTGCCGTTGCTCTGGATTCGCAACACCGCTCAAGGCGTGCAGCTGTGGCCGTCCTTCTCACTCGAGCTCCTGCGCCTTTACGCCGGACAGGACGGTTACATAGCCCGGATGAATGCAGCCGGGTTCGACGCACTCAGGATGGCCGGCGCCATTGTGCCGCTCGACCCGGAGGGGGGCATCCGCCTCTGGGAAACCGCCACCGATACGCCCCGCCTGTCTGCCAGCACTATCCTTTCGGGCCATGGCGATCCGCGGCTGCGGGACGCTATCGCCATTGTCGACCTCTCGGCTGTGGGAATGACGCAGTACCTGCCCACGCCGACCCGTCCAACGCGACTTGGCGCGGACATCCACGCCGATGCGATCGCCCAGATGCTTGCCGGGCGCTACCTGGCAGAGCCAACGCACGCGCGAATGTTCGAGCGGCTCTGGTTTCTCCTCAGTGCCGTCGTTTTCATCGGGCTTTCCGGAGTGCTCGCGGGGCGTGTCGTGCTTGGCGCCCTCGCCCTGGCGCTGCTGGCTGTTGCCCCGTTCGTGTTCGGCGTTCTCGAGTACACCCTGCAGGGCGCACTCTATGACCCACTGCAGCCGGCGCTTGCAACCATCATGGTTGCGGGCTTCGAAGGCTACGTCCTATACAGGCGCAGCGAGCAGCGCCGGTCCACGCTGACGCGACAGTTCTCACAATATCTTTCGCCATCCGTCGTGGAGCGCCTCGCAAGCTCGGACACAGAGGCAATCCTGTCCGGCGAGAAGCGCGAGATCACAATCCTGCTCAGCGACATACGCGGCTTCACGACAATGAGCGAACAGCTCGACACCCAAGAAATCGCCAAGGTGGTCAACCATTTCCTCGGCATTGCGACCGATGAGATCCTCAAGCGCGACGGCACCATCGACAAGTTCATGGGCGATGCGGTGCTGGCCTTCTGGAACGCACCGCTTGATCAACCCGATCATCGCGAGCGTGCGCTCGACGCGGGCCTTGCCCTGATCGAGCGGGTGAAGCGCGAAAACGCCGCCTTCACCGCGGATGGCCATCGCTCCATCGAAATCGGCGTCGCCATCGAGACCGGCATTTGCTCGGTAGGCAATTTCGGCTCCGAACGGCGCTTCGATTACACCGCGATCGGCTCCCCGGTGAACCGCGCGGCACGGCTCGAATCGACGACCAAGAAGTTGGGCATCCCCCTGGTGCTGGGACCCGGCTTTGCGGCAGGAGCATCGATGCCGGTCGTCCAGGCAGGCGCCTTTGAGCTCCAGGGTTTCAAGGGCGAGGTACCGGTTTTCACCGTTCCGGAGATGCAAGCTGCTCACCAAGGTATGAGCCGCGAAGTAGAGAGCCAACGTGGTGAGCAATCTGGCGCCCCTGCCGGGGTGGTTGGTTCGCCGCCATCCGTGCAAATGGCCCCGCCTAATGTTGAACCCCGAACCCGAAGCACACGCTGACCGGATCCAGCGGATTGCAGGGGTGCCGACCTGAGCGCGGCTTGAAGTTCGATTACCGCTCGGTGTGGGAGTTCGTCCACGCCCGACAAGCTCAGTCACAAAAAAAGACGCTGATCGCGGCTGAGCAGGATCGCCGGATGTGGCGCGTGCCGGCGTGCACAGTGGGCAAAGTATCAGGACCGTATCGATTCTTCCCGCCTGGTTCATCGACGAAGAGCTGACCCGAGCAATCGAGGAGTCTGCCGCGTCGCAAAACCAGGCGGGCTTGTTGCCGTAAAGGAGGTCTATATCTAGGTTTGGCAGTATCAACCGCAGGATCTAAATTGACGTGGCGTCTGCCACGGCGCCATGAGGGGAACTCGCGTGTCAGCCTGGCTTCGAGCGGCTGGCCTTGAGAATATCTCTGCCATCACCAACGCTAGCCGAGCGCCGTTAGCCACTCAGGCCGGTGGAGCGCGAATAGATCGGCAACAATCTCTGCCTCACGCCGTCTTCCAAGCCACCATCCCCAACTCCTCCACCATTGCCTCGCGCATCGAGATCGCCGGCCTCGTCTTCTTCAATATCCAATCCGAGATCGGCTCATCTCTTTGCGAGATGGTCAACCAGACGGGCTGCCTCCTCGGCAACGCCGGGTACCGTCCCCGATTTCCGCGTTGATGCGAAATCGAGGCCGGTGAAATAGATGCCGGGATCGACGCCGATGCCATCCTCGTGCAAGGGCTGACCAGCCGCATCGAGCGCGCCGGGGAGCCCAATCCATCCGAAATCGCCAGTAAACCCGGTAGACCAGATTATCGAAGAGATCCTGCTGGCCGCCAGGTCGATCGAGCGCAGGGGTGGGCTCGGCAGTCGCGGCTCAACCGTTTCGGCCGGGTCATCCTCGGCTGGCGGCGCGTAAAGGCCCGTGTGCTCTATATACTGGTCGACCAGGCGCTTGGTACTCGCGGAGAGCTCGTCGGCAAAGCGAATATGGTCGTCAAGCTCATCGCCGAAGACGAAGCTCTCGTTGTCCATCCCCAAGAATCGACCAAGCAGAACGACGCCCTGCGCGCTGAGCGACTGCAGGCTGATGGTATGCGTCGCGCCAAGTAGCGGGCGCGGTGGCAATTTGCCGGATGGCAGGATCAGTTCCCGGCGCGGGAGATCGAGATGACCACTCACTGTCAGCCAGTTGAGCATGCTGCCGCCGCGATAATGTCGCACCCAGCGGCCATTGCGGCATGTCGCCAGAAAGACGGAGCGCCCTGCCAGAACCAGGTCTTCGGCAATCTGGCCGCCCGATTGGCCGCTGCCGACCACCAGCACGGCACCGTCGTCAAGTGCGGCCGCACTGCGATATGCGGAGGAATCAATCTGACGAAGTGACGGCGGCAGGTCGTCGGACCAGAGCGGGCGGACCGGACAATTCAGATTGCCAGTCGCGATCACCACGTTGCGCGCCCGAACCGTGCTATCCGGCGTCGTCACCCGATAGTGACCATTGTCTCTTGTCAGCTTCTGCACCGCACTCCCGGTTCTCACCGGCAATCGGTGCCGCTCGATGTAGGCCTCCAGATATGCGACGAATTCGTGGTGTGTGATTGCACCCCAAGGATCCGGCCCGTCGTAGGCATCACCGGGCAGGATCGAGCGTATGTTAGGCGAATTCAGCAGGAAGGAATCCCATCGCTGTGTTCGCCATGTCTCGCCGACGCGGCTTCGTTCAAGCACGCAATGCTTGAGCCCCTGTTGTTTCAGAAAATAGCTCGCGCCGAGCCCAGCCGAACCGGCGCCTATGACAACAGCATCAAGTATTCCCCCAACCGTGTTCCCCAACAAAGATCCACTTCGAAAATAATTGTGCGGGGAGCGGACGCGAGGGCGCTCAGCCTTGCATTGCGGCGAGGCATTTCGCGCCGTTCTTGAACCACGGCAGTATACTGCAATGAGCCTGTTTCTGACAGCCCTAGGATGGACGCCATCCCTACGTCGCGGAAGAGTTCTCTTGTCGGCTACCTCTAGTGGTTTGCCGGGTGGCCGTCTCATCCCTGCATCTGATCGCCAGATCGCACCAAAACCTCAAGGTATAAATATTAGAAATACATAAGTAAGAAAAACTACAAGATGGACCATTCCGGTCAGGAACGTCGTCCTTTCGTTACTAAAACTTACGCCGCATATGAAAAGCGCCAAAACCAAAAGTACGGCGTCAGCCTCCGGGAGCCCCAGGGTCAACCCTCGTCCCGTCAGCAGGCTGGCTGCTGCGACCGCCGGTATCGTCAAACCAATTGTGGCGCAGGCCGAGCCCATTGCGACATTCAGGCCGCGCTGCAACTCATTGTTGAGTGAAGCGCGAACCGCCGAAATGGCTTCCGGCATCAAAACCAGACCCGCGATCATTGCTCCCACAGTGCTGTCAGCCTGGATAGCGGCTTCGTCGAAGTTTCCCATCCTGGAACCGGCTCGGTGCACATTGCGGCGTGCAGATATGATACGGTCGTTCAGGTGCTCGATTCTCGTCCGCGCTCATTCCAGAAATGGCTGCGAGGCCGGCCAGCGCCATGCCAAATCGGCTTTATGCCTCACACCATACTGTCTCACTATTTGATGTAGACGAGCACGTACCTGTTTTTGTAGGGCTGGTAGTATTTCGTGCCGCACTTCCAGACCACGATCCCACCGCTATAGGTGGTCTTAACGCAGCCCGATGGAAGTGTCGTAATGTAGATGGTGGTCTTCTGGATGGCGACCGTCTTTGCTTCCGCCGATGCGATGAAACGGAATCCAGAGGCGCCTGCCATCGACGAAATCGCGAGCAAAGCTCCAACGGCAAATGTGCATGCAAACAAACCACGTCTGACCATAGGTTTCCCCTCTCCTTAACCTGCAGCCTCTCTAATGTATCATCAGCGAGCGAAAGCCTCAACGGATCGATTGATTCCGTTCCAGTGAGGCGCGGCCAGATCCGCGATGCAGCACCCGGCACAGCCGGACCCTGCATCAGTGGCCGGCAACAGTTTACGGCACAAAGATCAGAAACACATACGTAAAAAACACCACGATATGGACCATGCCGGTCAGGAACGTGGTTCTTTCGGTACTGAAGCTTACGGCGCATGTGAAAAGCGCCAGGACCAAGAGGACCGTGTCAGCCGCCGGCAGCCCCAGGGTCAACCCCCTCCCCGTCAGCAGGCTGGCGGCTGCTACTCCCGGTATTGTCAGGCCGATCGTGGCGCAGGCCGAACCCATCGCGACATTCAAGCCGCGCTGCAACTCATTGTTGAGCGAAGCGCGAATTGCCGAAATGGCCTCTGGCATCAACACCAGCCCTGCTATCATTGCTCCGACAATGCTGTCGGCCTGGGTCACCTGGTAGGCAACGAGCATATCTTCAACGCTTGCGGCGACCTGCTCGGCAAGCATGACAATTCCGATCAGCCCGGCCATCAACAGCACAGCGCTGACAAAGATGTTCTCGTCAGAGGCCATCCGCACCGAAACGTGGTGCTCTTGTCCCTCGACAAAGTCTTCCCGGTGCCGGACCGCCTGCGCGAACACGAAGCTTGCATAGAGCAGTACTGAAAGGGAACTGACGAAACCAAGTTGAGCTGCCGAAAACGTGCCGGGACCCGTGGTCTGGGTGTAGGTCGGCAGAACAAGCGTCATGACGGTCAGCGCGATCAGAACCGCCAGATAGGCACTGGTTCCTTGCCGGACGATTGCCTGCTTGCGGTGGCGCCAGCCGCCAAGCGCGAGACAGATGCCGACGACGCCGGTTGAAGTGATCATCACCGTCGAGAAAACGGACTCGCGCGCCAGCGTAGGATTGTTTTCTCCGTGCAACATCATAGAGACGATGATCGACACTTCGATTGCCGTCACCGCAAAAGTCAGCACCAACGTTCCATAAGGCTCCCCCACGCGCCGGGCGACTGACTCGGCATGCTCGAGCACCACGAAAATGGTGGTGAACAAGATCGCACTCGAAAGCGCGCCAACGAGGATCCTGAGGTTCAGCGATCCTTGGTCGACCGAAAGGCCGCTGGCCCTCACCGCGAGAGCCATGGCCAAGGCACCCAAAGGCATCACCCAAGACATCACCGATCGCCCGAAACCGCCCGATGCGGCCTTGGATGTTGCAACCTTGGGCGTTTGCGTAGGCCTGTCTTCAAGCATCCAGCCAATATTCCACGAGATCAGCGGGCCTTGCCGGCCAGCGTTCGCTGATCCCGCTCAGTCGTCGGATAGGACGAGCCCTAGAGCACTCTATCCCAATTCCGGAGGCAAAATCACCGCGCACTTTTGCTGGAATTGCCTTGGTGGCCCTATTGGGGCGTATTCTCCTTGACGACCTTCTGGCATTGCGGCGTCAGGTCACTTAGATGATCGTTCAGGCACTTGATGATGCGGCCTCCGCCCTGCTCCACCCCCTTGCAGAATTTCTCGTAGTCAGACTGGCAGGCTTCGCGCTCGGCCGCAGTCTGCGCAAATGCGACATTGGCCGTCACCTGAGTTGCCAGAAAAAGCACGCTTAACGCAATCCGCATGACAAACTCTCCAAAAAAAGCTAGGTTCACGCAATTTCACAGCAATACGATATATATACCGAAGTATTCAGAGGGGCAAAATGGTTTTCTCATGGAGGAGAGCCGCGCCGACGGCTGGTTCATTCGCGTTTGCAGCAATTTTATTGTGCGCCTGCAGCAATGAAAACAGTTACGCGCCGCCCCCGCCACCCAAGATAGATGTAGCGCTTCCGGTCAAGCAGACTGTAACCCCCTATCTTGAGGCCACAGGCAGCGCCGCGGCGGTGAACACGACGCCGCTGGTTGCGCGTGTCTCCGGCTTCATCCAGGAAATCGACTATCAGGACGGAGATGAGGTCAAGGCTGGCACCAGGCTGTTCCTGATCGAACAGGATACCTACCAATTGGCACTCGAACAGGCCCAGGCCGGGCAGGGTTCGGCCGACGCCTCCGCCAAGCAGTCCGGAGCCGACCTCAAGCGGCAGCAGGAGCTGCTATCACAGAAGATCATCTCGCAATCAACCCTCGATCAGTCCGCCGCGGCGGCGGATGTCGACGCCGCCAAACAGAAGCAGAGCGCCGTCGACGTCGAGCAGGCCCAGCTCAATTTGAGCTACACCGAGGTCAAGGCGCCGTTTGCCGGCATCGTTGGCGCCCGCCAGGTGTCGATCGGGCAACTGGTTGGCGCCGGCAGCGCGACTACGCTGGCGACCATCGTTCAGCTCGCGCCCATCTATGTCAACTTCAACATCTCGGAGCAGGACGTGCTGCGCATTCGCGCCGCCATGGCCAAACGGGGCATAACCGGTCAGGACCTCAAGAAGATACCGGCCGAAGTCGGCCTGCAGAACGAGACAGGCTATCCGCACAAGGGAATGCTGGACTACGCCTCTCCTGAGGTTACCGCTACCACCGGCACGCTCGCGGTGCGCGCCGTGCTGCCCAACGACGATCGGGCATTGCTTCCGGGTTACTTCGTGCGCGTGCGCGTGCCGCTGGGAGAAGAACCGGATACGCTGCTGGTTCCCGACCGAGCGATCGGAAGCGACCAGAGGGGTCGCTACCTGCTCGTTGCAGGAAAAGACGACGTCATCGAGGAGCGTCCGGTCGAGATCGGCCAGCTTGTCGGTGCCTTGCGCGTGATTAGCAAGGGGATCACTGCGGAAGACCGCGTCCTAGTCTCCGGCTTGCTGACGGCCGTGCCCGGCCAGAAGATCGAACCGCAGGTGAAAACGCTGGAAGCGGCTGCGGCCGACGGCACTGCCCAATGATCTCCAAATTCTTCATCGAGCGGCCGGTCCTGGCCAATGCAATCGCTGTCCTCATGGTCGTCATTGGCCTGGTCTCGCTCTTCGGCCTGCCGGTGGCGCAATATCCCGACGTGGTGCCGCCGACCGTTTCGGTGACCACCCGCTATCCTGGCGCCAGCGCGCGCTCGATGATCGACACGGTGGCGCTGCCGATCGAGCAGCAGGTCAACGGCGTCGAGGGCATGCTCTACATGCAGTCCTTCTCCGCGTCGGATGGCAGCTACAATCTGACCGTCACTTTCCAGATCGGCACGGACCTCGACCAGGCGCAGGTGCGTGTCCAGAACCGGGTGTCCACAGCGCTCGCATCGCTGCCGCAGGCAGTGCAGGTGCAGGGCGTCAACGTCCAGAAGAAATCGACGTCCATCCTCGAGATCGTCACGCTGACGTCGCCGGACAAACAATACGACAGCCTTTATCTCGCCAACTACGCAACCATCCGGCTGAAGGACGAGCTCTCCCGGATACCAGGTGTCGGCAACGTGAACGTGTTCGGCGCCGGGCAGTATTCGATGCGCGTCTGGCTCGACCCGCAGAAGATGCAGGTGCGCGGCCTTACCACCCAGGACGTCGTCCAGGCCCTGCAGCAGCAAAGCGAGCAGGTCACCGCGGGTCAGGTCGGCGCGCCGCCGGCGCCCGACGGACAGTCCTTCCAATATACGATCGAAGTTTCCAGCCGCCTTGACGACCCCGATCAGTTCGGCGCGGTGGTCGTCAAGACCGGCGCCAGCGGCGACCTGACCCGCGTGCGCGACGTCGGCCGGGTCGAGCTCGGCGCCCAGACCTATGGGCAATTCTTCAATCTCGACGGCCAGCAGGCGGCTGGCCTGGCCATCTTCCTGTCGCCGGGCGCCAACGCGCTCGACGTGGCCGGCAAAGTTGAGGCCAGGATGAAGGAACTGTCTGGCGAGTTCCCGCAAGGCCTTGCTTACTCGATCCCGTTCAACACCACGATCTTCGTCAGCCAAGCGATCGACGAAGTCTATAAGACGCTGCTCGAGGCCGCGGTGCTGGTGCTGATCGTCATCCTGCTTTTCCTGCAGGACTGGCGGGCGATGCTGGTGCCGGCAACGACCGTGCCGGTGACCATCATCGGGGCCTTCGCGGCGATGCTCGCGCTTGGCTTTACCGTCAACCTGTCGACCCTGTTCGCCATCGTGCTTGCCATCGGCATCGTCGTCGATGACGCCATCGTTGTGGTCGAGGGGGCCGCGCACAACATGGAGCGCGGCATGTCCGGCCACGATGCGGCGGTCGCGGCCATGAATGCGCTGTTCGGGCCGATCATCGGCATCACGCTGGTGCTGATGGCGGTGTTCCTCCCGGCTGCGTTCCTGCCCGGCCTTACCGGGCAGATGTATGCGCAATTCGCCCTGGTGATTGCGGCAACGGCCTTGATCAGCGCCGTTAACGCGGCAACGCTAAAGCCCACGCAGTGCGCGACCTGGCTGAGGCAGCCGGTGCCGCTGGACAAGCGAAACGCCTTCTTCCGCGGCTTCAATGCTGTCTATCAGCGCGCCGAAAACGGCTACGCCCGCCTGATCGGATCCATGGTGCGCCACAGCACGGCGATGGGCATAATCGCGTTGCTTATCATTGGCGCGGCTGGCTACGGCATGTCGCGCGTGGCCACCGGTTTCATTCCGATCGAGGACCAAGGCTATCTGCTCGCTTCGGTGCAACTGCCTGACGGCGCGTCCCTTGGCCGTACGCAGGAGACGCTGCAGCAGATTTCGAAGATCGCCAAGGCAACGCCGGGCGTGGACCAGGTGGTGACGATCGCCGGCTTGTCGGCCCTCGACAACAACTCGACTTTAGCAAATGCCGGCGTTGCCTACATCATCCTCAAGGACTGGAGCGTGCGGGGCAAAGGCGAGGATCTCGCCTCGCTTTATGCGACGCTGAACAAGAACCTGTCAGACATGGCGGACGGCACTGTCCTGGTGCTGCCACCGCCGCCGATCCAGGGCATCGGCAACGCCGCCGGCTTCACCATGCAGGTCGAGTTGCGTGACGGCAGTTTCGACCTTGCGAAATTGCAGGGCGCGACCAGCGCGCTGATCAGGGCAGCAGCTACGCAGTCCGGCATCCAGCGCGTATCGGCAACGTTCCGATCCAACGTCCCGCAATACCAGGTCGAGATCGACCGCGAAAAGGTACAGAAGCTCGGGCTGACCACCGACCAGGTGTTTCAGACCCTCGCCGGCTATCTAGGCTCCACCTATGTCAGCCAGTTCAACAAGTTCGGGCGGGTCTTCCAGATCTATGTGCAGGGCGATTCTCAGTTCCGACTGTCGCCCGAGGACATCAGCCGCTTGACGGTGCGCAACCAGAACGGCGATATGATCCCGCTTGGCACGGTCCTGACGGTCACGCCAAGCGTCGGCCCCTCGCTGATTAGCCTCTATAACCTCTACCCCTCCGCATCGGTCCTTGGCGTTCAGGCGCAGAGTTTCTCATCAGGTGATGCGATCAAGCTGATGGAAGCGGCCGCGGCCGACACGCTGCCGCCCGGGACCGACTACGAGTGGACTGCGCTTTCCTTCCAGGAAAAGCTCGTCGGCAGCCAGATCTACCTGGTGTTCGGCATGGCACTGCTGTTGGTCTATCTGGTGCTGGCGGGCCAGTATGAGAGCTGGCTGGCGCCGATCTCGATATTGCTCGCCGCGCCGCTTTCGCTGGTCGGCCCGGTGCTGGTCCTCACCGGGCTCGGTATCGATAACAACCTCTATGTCCAGATCGGCCTGATCCTGCTGATTGCGCTGTCGGCCAAGAACGCCATTTTGATCGTCGAGGTCGCGCGCGAATTGCGCGCCGCCGGCAAACCGATCATCGAGGCGGCGATAGAGGCCGCGCGCGCCCGCTTCCGCCCCATCTTGATGACGTCCTTCGCCTTCATCCTCGGCGTCGCGCCGCTGGTGCTGGCGACGGGCGCCGGAGCCAGTGCGCGCAAATCGATCGGCATCACGGTCTTCTCCGGCATGATCGCCTCCACCTGCCTTGCTGTTCTCTTCGTGCCTGCCTTCTTCGTGATCTTGCAGCGGTTTGAGGAATGGCGCGCCGAGCGCAAAGGGAAGCAGGTTACGCTTCCCGGCTAGGCATTGTGGGCTTGTCGGCCCGCGCCCTGCCCTCACGCGGTCTTTTGCACCACCAGCCCCAATTCCTCCACCATCGCCTCGCGCATCAGAAACTTCTGCGGTTTTCCAGTCACCGTCATCGGCAGTTCGGTGCGGAAGCGCATGTAGCGGGGGATCTTGTAATGGGCGATCTGGCCGGCGCAGAAGTTCTTGATCTCCTGCTCGGTGGCGATCTGGTTGGGTTTGAGCACGATCCAGGCGCACAGTTCCTCGCCGTACTTGGCGTCGGGAATGCCGAACACCTGCACCTCCTTGACCTTGGGGTGGCGGTAGAGGAATTCCTCGACCTCCCTGGGATAGACGTTCTCGCCGCCGCGGATGACCATGTCCTTGACCCGGCCGACAATGTTGCAATAGCCCTCGGCATCGATCGTCGCGAGATCGCCCGTGTGCATCCAGCCGTCACTGTCGATCGCCTCGGCGGTCTTTTCCGCATCGTCCCAATAGCCCTTCATCACGGAATAGCCTCGCGTGCACAGCTCGCCCGGCTCACCGACCGCGACGGTGGCGCCCTCGGCGTCGATGGCCTTGACCTCGACATGCGGGTGGATGCGGCCGACAGTGGAGACGCGCTTTTCCAGCGGATCGTCGACGCTGCTCTGGAACGACACCGGGCTGGTCTCGGTCATGCCGTAGGCGATGGTGACCTCTTCCATATGCATCAGCGAGACCACCTTCTTCATCACCTCGATCGGGCAAGGTGAACCCGCCATGATGCCGGTGCGCAGGCTGGAGAGGTCGAAGGTGGAAAAGTCCGCATGGTCGAGCATGGCGACGAACATGGTCGGCACGCCATAGAGGCCGGTACAGCCTTCCTGTGCCACGGCTTTCAGTGTCGCGCCGGCGTCAAACCCCTCGCCGGGGAAAACCATCGTGGTGCCCTTGGTGACGCAGCCCATCGTGCCCATCGACATGCCGAAGCAGTGATAGAGCGGGACCGGGATGCACAGCCGGTCGTCGACCGTGAGCTTGATCGCCGCGGTGACGAAATTGCCATTGTTGACGATGTTGGTGTGGGTCAGCGTCGCGCCCTTGGGCGCGCCTGTCGTGCCTGACGTGAACTGGATGTTGATGGCCTCGCCCGGCTTCAGCCCCTCGGAGATGCGGTCGAGGCTGTCATGCTCGTCGCGCCCGGCCATCGACAGCACATCGGCAAAATTGAACATGCCGGGCGAGTTGTCGTCGCCCATGCGGATGACGGTCTTCAGCGTCGGCAATTTCTGCGCCTTGAGCTTGCCGGGTACGGCTTCGGCGAGTTCCGGCGCCAACGTCTCGATCATGCCGAGATAGTCCGATGTCTTGAAACTGGCGGCCGTCACCAGCGCCTTGCAGCCGACCTTGTTGAGGGCATATTCCAGCTCGGTCAGCCGGTAGGCCGGGTTGATGTTGACCAGGATCAGGCCGATGCGGGCGGTGGCGAACTGCGTCACCAGCCATTCCCAGCGATTGGGCGACCAGATGCCGACGCGGTCGCCCTTTTCGAGGCCAAGCGCCAGGAAGCCGGCGGCGAGCGTGTCGACTGTGTCAGACAGTTCGCTCCAGGTGAAGCGCTTGTCCTGACCGACGAAGACGGCAGCATCCTGCGTGGCGTATTTGCTGACCGTATCGGAGAAAAGCTCAGGGATGGTCTTGTCGAGCAGTGGCGGGGTGCGCTCGCCGGAGACATGCGCCCGGCCGTCGATCGGGGCAATGAAAGTGCCACGCGCCCCACGCCCGCGCAGATTGGTGGCGTTGTTGAGCTCGTCGAGATTGATCGCCATCGCCGTCTCCTCCCGGGATGAGCTGAACCTATCAGCCTGATGAGGCGGTGGAAATCCCGTCGATGGTGGTGGGCTGTGGCGGTGGTCTGATGGCAGGCTTCATCCGTTAGCGCTGCCGACTTTACCGCTATATGGTCACCGCCGCCATCTTCGCCGCAATATCCCGCAACAGCGCCTCATCCGCAACCGCTCGATCTTTCCTGGATGCCACCAGACAAGCCTGCGACTTCAGCACGGCCCCATCCGCCAGCACCTTGAGATGGTTGGCGCGCAGGGTCGAGCCGGTGGTGGTGATGTCGACGATGACGTCGGCAAGGCCCGCCGCCGGCGCACCTTCGGTAGCGCCGAGGCTCTCGACGATGCGGTAGACCTGGATGCCGTGCTTTTGCGAGAAGAATTGTTGTGTAAGCCGCCAGTATTTGGTGGCGATGCGCAGCCGCCTGCCGTGGCGCTGGCGGAAATCGGCGGCGACATCGTCGAGATCGGCCATGGTGTCGACGTCGAGCCAGATGCCGGGCACGGCCACGACCACATCGGCATGGCCGAAACCGAGTCGCGCGACGATCTCGGCGCGCGACTCCCAGTCGGCGAGGTTTTCGCACAGCAGGTCCTCGCCGGTGATGCCGAGGTCGACGTTCCCTTGCCCGATCTCGCCGGCGATTTCGGACGCCGACAGGAACGCCACCTCAATGCCTTCCGCGCCGTCGATGCGGGCGCGGTACTGGCGCTCGTCGCCGGGCAGGCTGACGGCAAGCCCGGCTCTGGCCAGCACCTCCAGCGCCTGCTCCTTGAGCCGGCCTTTCGACGGGATCGCCAGGGTGATCATTTGGGCTCTCCCCGCAGCGCTTCGATGCGGTCGAGCCAGACGGAGAAGCCGACGCCGGGGATCGGCGTCTTGGCGCCGAGCAGCGTCAGCAGCCGGTCATACCGGCCGCCGCCGGCCAGCGGCCGCTCGCCACCCTCAGCCGCGATCTCGAAGACGATGCCGGTGTAGTAATCGAGCGGACGGCCGAAGGCTGCATCGTAGCGAATTGCGTTTGCCGGCAGGCCGTGCCCCTCGATGGCTTTGGCGCGGGCAGCAAATTTTTCCAGCGCCGCACCCAGCGACAGGCCGGCGGAGGCGGCGAAGCTTTCGAGCGCAGCACTCGCACCGTCGAGCGGTACGTCTATGGCCAGAAAACCTTCGAGCGCAGCGAAAGCCTCGTTCGACAGCCGCACACTGCGCAGTTCGGCTTTCTCGATCAGCCGACGGGCAATATCAGCGGGTGCGCGCCCGCCCGATGCCGACAGGCCGGCCTCTTCCATGCCACCGGCGATGTGGGCGGAGAGCGCTTCCAGATCGCCGTCGAGAACAAGTGCTGAAACCTCGGCCTCAAGCTGACCGTTGCGCGGCGGGTTGGCGAGGTCGGCCAGCGCCGCCTGCAGCATCGGCGCCGAGCCGAAGGCGCGGGCAAGGCGCATACGCCAGCCGCGCGGCAGGCCGAGTGCTGCCAGCACCGCCTCGAAGATGGTCTGGTCACCGAGCGTGATCGCGAGGGCCTGGCCCGGCAGCACCAGCTCAAGCAGCGCATGCGCATCGGCCAGCGAACGGGCATCGGCTTCGGCCGTATCGCGGTCGCCCAGATCCTCGATGCCAGCCTGGAAAAACTCATTGCCGCCCTCGCGACGTTGGCGAAACACTTCGCCGAGATAGGAATAGCGGCGCGGCGTGCCGGCCTGCGAGGCGATGTGGTCGAGGCAAACGGGAATGGTGAATTCCGGCCGCAGGCACAGCGTCTTGCCGGTCTCGCTTTCGGTGAGAAAAATACGGCGGCGCAGATCTTCGCCGGCCATGTCGAGAAACGGATCGGCCGGCTGCAGCACGGCAACCTCCACTGCATACGTGTTGCGGGTGGCGAAGAGGTTGGTGATTTCGGATGCGATGGCGGGATACCGATTCATCGGCTGGTTGGGCGCGAGGCACCCCCCTCTGTCCTGCCGGACATCTCCCCCGCAAGGGGGGAGATCGGCAGCTTGCGGCTCGGTGCCTTTTCTTCAACGCAGAAAATTGGCGAAAGCCTATGCGACATCCAATCTCCCCCCTTGCGGGGGAGATGGCCGGCAGGCCAGAGGGGGGTGTTCAAGCGCCACCTTTCGCGCGATCGGCCGCTTGCGCCGCCAATATCTTCTTCACCTCGGCGACCAGTTCGCTTTCCGCCACGGTCACCTGCGCCGGCCTTGCGGCCCGCCATTCGGCATTGTCGGTGATCTCCGCCGACATGCGCGCGCCTTCGATCAGGTCCTTGATCTGCAGCTCGCCCTTGGCGCGCTCGTCGCCGCCCTGGATGACGGCGACCGGGCTGCCGCGGCGGTCGGCATATTTCAACTGCGCTTTCATGCCGGCGCCGCCGAGATACATTTCAGAGCGGATGCCGGCGGCGCGCAGCTCTGCGACCATCTTCTGGTAGCGGCCGAGGCTTTCGGTATCCCTGTCCATGACCAGCACGACGACCGGCGCGATCACGTCCGCGGTGTCCAGCTTGCCGAGGTTCTTCAGCGCCGTCATCAACCGCGAGACGCCGATGGAAAAACCGGTCGCCGGCACCGGCTCGCCACGGAAGCGCGAGACCAGACCATCGTAACGGCCGCCGCCGCCGACCGAACCGAAGCGAACGATCTGGCCGTCCTCGTTGGGGATCTCGGTCAGAAGCTCGGCCTCGAAGACCGGGCCGGTGTAATATTCGAGGCCGCGAACGACGGAGGGAGCAATGAAAACACGGTCTCCGTACCCTGCCGCGTTGATCATCGATCCAATTTGATCGAGCTCAACAAAACCCTGTTCGGCGATTTCAGAATCGCCGACCAGTTTTTCGATGGCATCGAGAGTTGCCGAAGCGCCATCGCCTTGGGCAGCCATCAATTGTAAGATTGAACTTGCTTGACTTTCGCTCAGGCCAGCCCCCTTGGTGAAATCGCCACTTTCATCCAACCGTCCAGCTTGCAGTAGCTGGCTGACACCGGCCAAGCCTATTTTGTCCAGCTTGTCGATCGCGCGCAGTACCGTCAGCCGCCGTCCGGCATTCTGGTCGCCCCCAAGTCCTATCGACTCAAGCACTCCATCGAGCACCTTCCGATTGTTGACGCGAATGGCATAGTCGCCGCGCTTGATCCCCAGCGCCTCCATCACGTCGGCCATCATCATCGCCATCTCGGCATCCGCCGCCACACTTGGCGTGCCGATCGTGTCGGCGTCGAACTGCATGAACTGGCGGAAACGGCCGGGGCCGGGCTTTTCATTGCGAAACACCCAGCCGGAGCGATAGCTGCGATAGGGCTTGGGCAGCCGCTCAAAATTTTCGGCAACGAAACGCGCCGTCGGCGCGGTCAGGTCGTAGCGCAGCGACAGCCACTGCTCGTCATCGTCCTGGAACGAGAACACGCCTTCGTTCGGCCGATCCTGGTCGGGCAGGAATTTGCCGAGCGCATCTGTGTATTCGATCAGTGGCTGGTCGGCCGGCTCGAAGCCGTAGAGTTCGTACACCGAGCGGATGGTCACCATCATCTTCTCGACGGCGCGGATGTCTTCCGCACTGCGGTCGGCAAAGCCGCGCGGCAGCCGCGCTTTCGTCTTTTCCGATTTGTCGGCCATGGGATGGGTCTTCCGATCAGCAATAATTGGTTCAAGCGCGCGTTTCCTAGACGATGCGGCCTAGAGCGGCAAGGGTTAGCGCCCTTCCCTTCTCCCCTTGTGGAAGAAGGTGGATCGGCGCGCAGCGTCGAGACGGTTGAGGGGTGCGCGAAGGATCGCCGACCCTTTGCCAAGCTGGAACACCCTTCATCCATCTTGTCGCTTCGCGGCAATCCTCCTTCTTCCACAAGGGGGGAAGGAGGAAGCTCTACCGAAACAAAACCCACCCAAAAGGAAACAATTCCGCCACCGGTGCGGCATCGTGCCGACACAATCAGAGCCGATAAGCGCGCCGAAACAAAGGGTTGGGGCCATGACCGCGGCACGGAAGTTTGACATTAGAGACGACGGTTCGCACGAACTGCCCGTCCGGTTGCGACCAGCTGAGCCCCGTGCGCCGGTGACGGCGAGCCTCGGTCCGTTCGAGGTCACTGCCGACGAGCACAAGGGCTCGACCATGCGCGAGGCGCTGATGACCGGATTGCTGGTGATCTATCCCGCTTTTGCGGCGCTGGCTGCGATTGTCGCGGGGCTTTTTCTGACGGGCGCCAGCGGGACTTGATTGTGAGGAATGGCACGAACTTTTGAATATTCGCGCCGCCCCTCATCCGCCCTTCGGGCGTTCGTCTTTCGAAAAGCCAAGCAATTGGCTTTTCGCCCGCTAAGCGGACCACTCCTCACCTCCCCGTGAACGGGAGAAGGAAGAGAGGCTCACTTCGGCCGCTTGAACGCCTTCCTGTCTTTCTCCACCTGCGCCCGGCACACACAGCCCTCAAGATGGTCATTGACCAGCCCCATGGCCTGCATGAAGGCATAGACGGTGGTCGGGCCGACAAAACTCCAGCCGCGCTTTTTCAGTTCCTTCGAAATCCTGATCGAGACCGCCGTCGTCGGGTTGGCGCGCAGGTGGGCGAGGTCGACGATTTCGGGTCGCTCCTCCTTGCCGGGCTCGAACTTCCAGAACCAGGCCGCGAGCGAGCCGAATTCATCGACCATTTCACGGGCACGCCTGGCATTGTTGATGGTCGAGACGATCTTGCCGCGGTGGCGGATGATGCCGGCATTGCCGACCAGGCGCTCGACATCCTCGTCGGTGAAGGCGGCGATCTTGTCGAAGTCGAAACCGGCGAAGGCTTCGCGAAAATTCTCGCGCTTGCGCAATATGGTCAGCCAGGAAAGGCCGGACTGAAAGCCTTCGAGGCAGATCTTTTCGAACAGCCTGCGGTCGTCGGCGACCGGCCGACCCCATTCGTGGTCGTGATAGTGCAGATAGTCCGGCAGATTGCCGTGCCAGAAGCAGCGCATAACCCCGTCGGGGCCGGCGATCACGCCTGTGTTTTCTTGTGCCATCGGCAATATCCGTTCATTAACGCGCCCGAGCGCTGGTTTACCGCGGCTTTACCAGATTCCTGAACCCGGCGGTAACCACACCAAAAGGTTTACTGACAAAGCGGCATTTTACGCATTCCGATTCATGTTTCGGTTGCGGCTTCGCGCCAAGGATCGCGCAACCGGGGGCAAGCTCCGCCTCCGTCCGTTCGACGATCAAGGTGCGTTCCGATGAAGATCTTTTTGCGTTCCGTGCTCGGTGCCGTGGCCATTCTGGTCACCGGCGTCACCTCCTCCACCGCGGGCGACCGCTATGCCGACAGGCCGCCGGTGATGGTGAGCCCCGACCTTTCGGCACCCTGGGTGCTGCAGCTTGGTCGCGCGCCTGGCATCGTGCGGCAGAGCCGCCAACTGGTCCAGCAGCCGCGCCTGCGCTACGCGCAGCCGGCGCGACCCGACCGCGTGCGCACCGCGTCCGTGCAGGCGCCGGCCAAACGCATGGCCATGCGGCCGCAGATCAATCCGCTCTATCTGCCGCAGGAAGTCGCCTATGACGGCCCGCAGAAGCCGGGCACGATCGTCATCGATACGACGCAGAATTTCCTGTTCCTGGTCGAGAACAACGGCAAGGCGCGGCGTTATGGCGTCGGCACCGGCAAACCGGGCTTCGAATGGTCGGGCACCCACAAGATCACCAACAAGCGCGTCTGGCCGGACTGGCGTCCGCCGGCGGAGATGATAAAGCGCGAGGCCGCCAAGGGCCGTTACCTCCCGACCTATCTGGCCGGCGGCGAAGAGAACCCGCTCGGCGCCCGCGCGCTCTATCTCGGCACGACGGAATACCGCATCCACGGCACCAACCAGCCCTGGACGATCGGCGGCGCGGTTTCCTCCGGCTGCATCCGCATGCGCAACGAAGATGTTGTCGATCTCTACGAGCGCGTCAATGTCGGCACCACGGTCGAGGTAATCTAGTCACATCGAATCAGCCGGTTAGGCTGCGCAGCACTTTTAGTCTCATGCTGTTGCAGTCAAGTCATAGTGCGATCCCGCGGGATGTGCTTTAACCGGTGAAGGGTTTACGGGGGACGGGCCGTGTGGGGATGCGGCCGGTCACGAAAAGGCAGCGCAGGGAAACCGCGCTGCCTTTTTCGTTCTACAGTTTTCGTTTGATGCGCGGCCCGGCAAGTCGCCCCGAAAGCAGGGGGTTTCGCTTTCGGGGCTGATTTCTCGGCGCTCCTCTGCTATTGCAGCGCACAAATCTCGGTAGTTACGCAATTCCGGACCGAAGGCCGCTTCAACGCTTGTCCTCGAATTGCTCCAGAAGGCAAAGGTGCCAGCCATGACCCGGACCGACGACAGCCGCTACCTGAAAGGCGGCCCGGTCGCCCAGCGCATCATTGCTTCGGTGCGCGAAGACGCAGCGATCGCCGCGGCCGAGGGCTTTCCGCCGAAGCTGGTTTCGATCACCGTCGGCGATACCGATGCGGTCGATGTCTATGTGCGCAACCAGCGCGCCAAGGCCGCGCTTGCCGGCATCGGTTTCGAGGAGCGGCGGTTTCCGGCCGACATCACCGCTGGCGAGCTCGAAGCGGCGATCCATGGGCTGAATGCCGATCCGCGCGTCACCGGCATCATCATCCAGCGGCCGGTGCCGGTACACATCCCGATCAAGACCCTGCAGGCGGCCGTACATCCGCTGAAGGACGTCGAGGGCATGCATCCGGCGTCGATCGGCAACATCGTCTACAACCAGCTCGATCTCGCACCCTGCACGGCGGCGGCCTCTGTCGAGCTGCTGAAGGAAACCGGCCTCGACCTCAAGGGGTTGGAAGTCGTCGTCGTCGGCCATTCCGAAATCGTCGGCAAGCCGATCGCCTTCCTGCTGATGAGTGAAGGCGCGACGGTGACGGTGTGCCACCACATGACGCGTTCGGTGGCGGCGCATGCGCGCCGCGCCGATGCGCTGTTCGTCGCCGTCGGCAAGCCACGGCTGATCAAGGCCGATATGGTGAAGCCCGGTGCGGCCGTCATCGACATCGGTATCAACTCCGAGATCGGCCCGGACGGGCAAAGCCGCATCGTCGGCGATGTCGACACCGAGAGTGTGAAGGAAGTCGCGTCCTGGATCACGCCGGTGCCGGGCGGCGTCGGCCCGATCACCGTGGCGATCCTCTTGCGCAACACCATGGTCGCGCTCAGCCGCCAGCGGGCGCGCTACCAGGCGACTTACGGCGTGGCGGACAGGCTGGCCGCGGAGTAGTTTCTACTCCGCGGCGACGAACCTTCCTTCTGCAACACCCTCCGGCCTTGGCCCGCCATAAGCCCAGTCGAGCAGCTTGATCGTGTGCACCACCGGCAGCTTGGCGGCCGACGCGATCTGGGAGATGCAGCCTATGTTGCCGGTGGCGACGATTTCGGCGCCGGTCGCCTCGATGTTTTTCACCTTGCGGTCGCGCAGCTTGGCCGAAATCTCCGGCTGCAGGATGTTGTAGGTGCCGGCCGAGCCGCAGCACAGATGCCCTTCGCGTGGCTCGCGCACGATGAAGCCGGCTTTGGCGAGCAATTCCTTCGGCTGGCGGGTGATCTTCTGGCCGTGCTGCATCGAGCAGGCGGAGTGATAGGCGACGACAGTGCCGGGCTTGCGCACCGGCTCCGGCAGGTCGAGGCTTGAGAGATATTCGGTGATGTCCTTGGCCAGCGCCGAGACACGCGCGGCCTTGTCGGCATAGGCCGGATCGAGGCGCAGCATGAAGCCGTAATCCTTGATGGTGGTGCCGCAGCCGGACGCGGTGATGACGATGGCGTCGAGCCCGCCCCGATCGATGGCGCGTGTCCAGGCATCGACATTCTGCCTCGCCGAAGCAAGGGCTGCTTCCTCACGACCCATGTGATGGACCAGCGCGCCGCAGCAGGCCTCGTCTTGCGGCACCACGACCTCGACGCCAAGCCTGGTCAGCAGCGCGATCGTCGTCTCGTTGATGGCAGGGTCGAGCACCGATTGCGCGCAGCCGGTGAGAATGGCGACGCGGCCTTTCTTCTCCCCCTTGCCGGCATGGATGCCGGGAGAGGCCATCGGCGACACTGCCGGGATCGAGGCCGGCGCCAGCTTGAGCATCGCACCGAGCGGCTTCAGGGCCGGCAGCTTTTCGAACAGACCGATGAACGGCTTGCCCAGCCTCGCCAGTTTCAGCGCGGTGCGAAAGCGCGCGGGATAAGGCAGCACGAAGGCCAGCATGGCCCGTGTCATCCGGTCGAGCACTGGCCGCCGGTAAGTCTCCTCGATATGGGCGCGGGCATGGTCGACCAGATGCATATAGTTGACCCCCGATGGGCAGGTGGTCATGCAGGCCAGGCAAGACAGACAGCGGTCGATATGGGTGACGATCTCCTTGTCGGCGGGACGGCCGTTTTCGAGCATGTCCTTGATCAGATAAATGCGGCCGCGCGGTGAATCCAGCTCGTTGCCTAATGTCACATAGGTCGGGCAGGTGGCGGTGCAAAAGCCGCAATGAACGCATTTGCGCAGGATCTTCTCCGATTCCGCGACATTCGGATCGGCAAGCTGGGCAAGGGAGAAATTGGTTTGCATGATTTAGCTCTGCGCCATGCGGCCGGGGTTGAGGATGGCCTTGGGATCGAACTCGGCTTTGAGCCTGGCCGACAGAGCAGCCAGATGCGGCGCCTGCGGCTCGAACACCGGCACGGCGGCGCGATGCGAAGGGGCGGCGCGCACCAGCGTCGCGTGACCGCCACCATGCTTTCGGATCAGCCCGCGCAGCAGGCCGGCCTCGGGATCGCCCTCCTCCATGCGCAGCCAGACCAGCCCGCCCTGCCAGTCGTAGAAGGCGCTGACGCCAATCTGCATGCGCAGCGTCAGCACCATCTGGTGGGCCTGGGAGGGCGCCATCGAGACGCGCCATACCGGCTTTTCGCTGCCATCAGCGAAGGGCGCGCAATCCCTGACATCGCGCCAGACCGCAAGCGACGCTTCCCCCACAATCTCCTGCAGCGCGCCGGCATTCTTCAGCAGGGTTTTCAGCGCGGCGATGCGATAGGCGACCGACGGACCGAACCCTTCGACACGCAGCAGCGTTGCAGCGTCAGTGCCGAGCGCGCCGCCAGCAACACGCGCGGCGATGCGTTCGGGCAGGTGAGCAGCGCTCGACACTTCGGCGCTGGAGCCGAGGGCCAGCGCCATGGCGCTTGCTGCTGCGTTGTCGAGCAGGCCACGGACGGCGAGCGTGACTTCGGTCTCGGCCGCCGGCAGCACCTTGAAGGTGACGTCGGTGAACACGGCGAGCGTGCCCCAGCTGTTTGCCATCAGCTTCGACAAATCATAGCCGGTGACATTCTTGACGACGCGGCCGCCGGACTTGAACGCTTCGCCGCGACCGGCAACGGCTGAAATGCCGAGGATATGGTCACGCGCGGCGCCCGCCTTCAGCCGGCGCGGGCCGGACAGGTTCGCGGCAAGCACGCCACCGATCGTGCCCTTGCCCGGCTCGCCGCCGAGCAGCGGGCCGTAGTCCATCGGCTCGAAGGCGAGCTGCTGGCCGTTTTCGGCCAGCAGGGTTTCGATCTCGGACAGCGGCGTGCCGGCCTTGGCCGACAGCACCAGTTCGGCCGGCTCATAAAGCGTGACGCCGGTGAGCTTCGACAGGTCGAGCATGTGCTCGCTCTGCTGCGGCCGGCCGATGCCGCGCTTGGAACCGTGGCCGACGGTTTCCAGCGGCAATTCCTCCGCCGCCGCCCATTGGACGGTGGAGAGGACTTCGGCTGACGTGGTGGGGGTGAAGGTGGTCATGGGCTGGCACCCTTCCTCGCCCCCGCAAAGCGGGAGAGAAAGGACAGGCCGAGTTCGGTCACACCCCCCTCTGTCCTGCCGGACATCTCCCCCGCAAGGGGGGAGATCAGATGTCGCGTCCGGTTTCGCAAATCTTCAACAGTGAGGCATACAAGCAGCCAATCTCCCCCTTGCGGGGGAGATGTCCGGCAGGACAGAGGGGGATGTTCAAGCGCCGGCATATCAGCTCAAAACCTCGGAATGTCCGGAAATGTCACCTGCCCGCGATGCACATGCATCCTCCCCAGCTCGGCACATCGCCGCAGTTGCGGGAACACCTTGCCCGGGTTGAGCAGATGGTTGGGGTCGAAGGCGCATTTGACGCGCATTTGCTGGTCGAGGTCGATCTGGTTGAACATTTCCGGCATCAGATCGCGCTTCTCGACGCCGACGCCGTGCTCCCCAGTCAGGACGCCGCCAACCTTGACGCAGAGCCGCAAGATGTCGGCGCCGAAGCTTTCCGCCTTGTCGAGTTCGCCCGGCACGTTGGCGTCGTAGAGGATCAGCGGGTGCAGATTGCCGTCGCCGGCATGGAAGACGTTGGCGACGCCGAGACCGTATTTTTCCGACAATTCGCGCATGCCGGCGAGCACGCGCGGCAGTTCCTTGCGCGGGATAGTGCCGTCCATGCAGTAATAGTCGGGCGAGATGCGCCCGACCGCGGGGAAAGCTGCCTTGCGGCCGGCCCAGAAACTCAGCCGCTCCTGTTCGGACTGCGAGATGCGGCAGGTGGTGGAGCCGTTCTTGTAGGCGATCGCCTCGACGAGGCCGATCAGATGGTCGACCTCGACGCCCGGCCCGTCGAGCTCGACGATCAGCAGTGCCTCGACATCGAGGGGGTAGCCGGCATGGACGAAATCTTCCGCGGCGTGGATTGCCGGGCGATCCATCATCTCCATGCCCCCGGGAATGATTCCCGCGCCGATGATGTCGGCGACGCACTGGCCGCCCTGCTCGCTGGTCGGGAAGCCGATCAGCAGGGCACGCGCCGTCTCCGGCTTCTTCAGGATGCGCACCGTAACTTCGGTGACGACGCCGAGCAGGCCTTCGGAGCCGGTCATGACGCCGAGCAGATCGTAACCTTCACTGTCGAGATGATTGCCGCCGAGGCGGATCACCTCGCCGTTCATCAGCACCATCTCGATGCCCAGCACATTGTTGGCGGTCAGGCCGTATTTCAGGCAATGCACACCGCCGGAATTTTCAGCGACATTGCCGCCGATCGAGCAGGCGATCTGCGAGGATGGATCAGGGGCGTAGTAAAAGCCCTCCTGCTCGACGGCGGTCGTGATACCGAGATTGGTAACGCCCGGCTGGGCGACGACGACGCGGTCGGGATAGTCGATCGCGAGGATACGGTTGAAGCGGCTCATGACCAGAAGCACGGCATCCTCGAGCGGCAGCGCGCCGCCCGACAGCGAGGTGCCGGAGCCGCGCGGCACGACGCGGATATTGCGGTCGTTGCAGTATTTCAGCACCCGCGACACCTGCGCCACCGTTTCCGGCAGCACCACCACCAGCGGCAATTGCCGATAGGCGGTGAGGCCGTCGCTCTCGAAGGCCCGCATTTCATTGGTTGCGTCGACGACGCCCTCGCCAGGCACGATGATGCGCATGTCGGCGACGATCTCTGCGCGCCTTCGCATCGTGGCGTCGTCTGGCTTCGGCATGGCAAGGCCGGACATCGGCAGCGTCCTCTGCTTGGCTGGTAAAAATCTTTTACCAGCGAGGCGCGCCGGTTGCAAACCCTGCTTTGGTCGGGAGGACAGGCAAGGCATGGCGGCGGCCTTCCGCAGCGGCAATCTGCCGCTGTGCTTTCTCCCCCCTTGAGGGGGAGATGGCCGCGAAGCGGTCAGAGGGGGTCCTTGCGCGTCAAGCGCCGACGTCTTCTGGCGTCGCGGAAAAGGCTAGCACTCCACACGAGACGACCCCCTCTGTCGCCTTCGGCGACATCTCCCCCTCGAGGGGGGAGATTACTCGCCCGGATATTTCACTGGCTCGGAATGCATCCGCCGCACGCGGCGTACGCCCCACCAGACCAGCAGGATGGCGACCGGCACGGCTGCGGCGGTCACGACTTCAGGCGCAAAGGCATGGCCGAAGATCGAGGCGCCCTTGGCGAGATAGGAGATGAGGCCGACGACATAGTAGGAGACGGCAGCGACCGAGAGGCCTTCCACTGTCTGCTGCAGGCGCAGTTGCAGGCGGGCGCGGTTGTTCATCGAGGCCAGCAAATCGCGGTTCTGCTTTTCGACCTCGACATCGACCCAGGTGCGCAGCAGCGTGGTGGCGCGGGTGAGTTTTCGCGACAGATTGGCCTGGCGCTCCTCGACCGAACGGCAGGTACGCATGGCGGGTGCCACGCGGCGCTGCAGGAAGCCGCCCCAGGTGTCGTGACCGGGCACCGCCTCTTCCTCCAGCGCCTCCAGCCGCTCGCGCACGATGCCGTCATAGGCGCGGCTGGCGCCGAAGCGATAGAGGCTGGAGGCAGCATCGGCCTCCAGTTCGGCGGCAAGTTCGGTCAGATCGGCGAGCAGCGTCTGGCTGTCGCGGGTCTCGGCGACCTTCATCTCCAGCGTGGTCTGCGCCAGCCGGTCCTCGATGCGGCGGGCGCGGCCGGACAGAGTCATTGCCAGCGGCAGGCCGAGCATGGCCAGCGTCCGGTAGTTTTCGATGTCGATCAGCCGCTGCGACAGCGCACCGGTGCTGGCCGGCGTCAGGCCGCGGTCGAGCACCAGCATGCGGGTCATGCCGTCGCCGTCCTGACGGAAATCGGTGACGATTGCCGCGTTGCCGCGCTCGACGAGCGAATAGCACAGGCTGGTCGGGTCGAAGCCGGCGATCAGCCTCTCACTGGTCTGCGTCCATTTGCGGATCTCCAGCCGGATGCCGGAGATGACCGTTCCCGGCGGCGAAAACCCGTTGCCGAAGGGCGAGTCCTCTTGGCCGCGGCCGCTTTCGGCCAGCGGCCCTTCCCACAGATAGGTCGAGAATTCGGTGTGCCGCTCCCAGCGCAGCGTGCCCTTGCCCCACTTCATGGCGTGGTGGCGGGCCTGGCGGTCGGGCGCGGCAATGCCCAGGCGCCGCGACAGTTCGGAAAGCACCGCCATGTCGACGCCGGAACCGCCCTCGGTCATGAAGGACAGCTGGATCAACACGCGCGGCTTCTCGACCAGTGGATGCGGGCGGGCATGCACCTCGCCCAGCGCGCCGGGCCGTCCCTCATGCGCGGGAAAGCCCATGACGCTGCCCTGGGCGCGCGGCTGGAATTCGAGGTTGGACGTCTCGTCCGACACGGCTGGTCCCCCTGTTCTCGACCCTTCGTGTTGTCGTGTCCTCTTGAGACAATCGATGAGGCGCGTAAACAGCAAAGTTTAGCCGAAGCGATTTCGCCGGCGCGGCGCTGAAGCCGACCCGACCGGGCGAATTGGATAAATAATTTGACCAGTTGGCGACACTGGCTTTAATCTGCGCGACATTCTCAATCGAAGAAGTAGAGCATGATGTCGTTCCGAAAACCGCTTCACACTTTTCGGCATCATGCTCTAGGCAGGATTTCCCAGGCGCCCCGTTGAGCGATATTTTCTCCAGGATCGAGCATTCGCGCACCGCCGACGAGGTCGTGCAGCAGATCGAAAACCTGATCCTCGAAGGCGTGTTGCGCACCGGCGACCGGCTGCCCGGCGAGCGCGAACTGGCGCGCCAGTTCGACGTGTCGCGGCCGATCCTGCGCGACGCGCTGAAGGCGCTGGAGGGGCGCGGGCTGTTGACCACCAAAGCCGGCGGCGGCACCCATGTCGCCGATGTCATCGGCCAATTGTTCACCAAGCCGGTAACCGACCTCATCTCCATGCACCGCAAGGCGGTGACCGACTATCTGGAATATCGCCGCGAGATCGAAGGCGTGGCGGCCGAATATGCGGCGCGGCGCGCGACAGCAGACGACATTGCGCTGCTCGACCGCATCATGGCGCGCATGGACGAGGCGCACCGCACCGGCAATTTCGACGACGAGGCGGAGATCGACGTCGAGTTCCACCATGCGGTGTGCGAATGCGCGCACAACATCATCCTCCTGCACACGCTGCGCTCCTGCTACCGGCTGTTGTCGGAAGGCGTATTCCAGAATCGGCTGCTGGTGTTCACTGTGCCCGGCGCGCGCGAGGCACTGCTGGCCCAGCACCGGGCTATCTACGGAGCGGTGAAGGCCGGCGATCCGGCTGCTGCCCGCCAGGCGGCGATGGACCACATCTCCTATGTCGAACGCTCGATGCTCGAGGCCGAACGCAGCGGCGACTGGCAGCGCGTCTCGCGACTCAGGCTCAAGCAGCGCTCCGACGCCGGCGACGGCGCAAAAGCAACAAACTAGCGAACCCGCGAGAACCACCATGAGCGACATCCTCACCATTGCCGACCTCAAGGATCTTGCGCGCCGGCGGGTGCCGAAGATGTTCTTTGACTATGCCGATTCCGGCGCCTGGACCGAGAGCACCTACCGCGCCAATGAGGAGGATTTCGGCAAGATCAAGTTCCGCCAGCGCGTGCTGGTCGACATGAGCAACCGCTCGCTGGAATCGACCATGATCGGCGAAAAGGTGGCAATGCCGGTGGCGCTTGCCCCAACCGGCCTGACCGGCATGCAGCATGCCGACGGCGAGATGCTGGCGGCGCAGGCGGCGGAGGAATTCGGCGTGCCGTTCACGCTGTCGACCATGAGCATCTGCTCGATCGAGGATGTGGCGTCGGTGACCAGGAAGCCGTTCTGGTTCCAGCTCTACGTGCTGCGCGACAAGGATTTCGTGCTCGACCTGATCGACCGGGCGAAGGCGGCGAAATGCTCCGCACTGGTGCTGACGCTCGACCTGCAGATCCTGGGACAGCGCCACAAGGATGTCCGCAACGGGCTGTCGGCGCCTCCCAGGATGACGCTGGCCAACATTGCCAATATCGCCATGCGGCCACGCTGGCTCCTGGGCATTGCCGGAACCAAGCGCCGCACCTTCCGCAACATTGTCGGCCATGCCAAGGGCGTTGGCGACGTCGCTTCGCTGGCATCATGGACGACAGAGCAGTTTGACCCGCATCTGTCGTGGAAGGATGTCGCCTGGATCAAGGAACGCTGGGGCGGCAAGCTGATCCTGAAGGGCATTCTCGACAAGGAGGACGCGCTGATGGCGGTCGAGACCGGCGCCGATGCGATCGTCGTTTCCAACCATGGCGGGCGCCAGCTCGATGGCGCGTCGTCCTCGATCATGGCGCTGGAAGAAATCGCCGATGCCGTCGGCGACAGAATAGAGGTGCATATGGATGGCGGCATCCGCTCGGGCCAGGACGTGCTGAAGGCGCTGTGCCTCGGCGCCAAGGGCACCTATATCGGCCGTCCCTTCCTCTACGGTCTCGGCGCCATGGGCAAGGAAGGGGTGACCCTGGCGCTGGAGATCATCCGCAAGGAGATGGACATCACGCTGGCACTGTGCGGCAAGCGCCTGGTGACCGACATGGGCAAGGGTCAGTTGCGGCGCTAGGGTCTTGTTCACCGATTGGCCCTAGCCTCGCTGGGATCACGGAGACCACGCCAGCCTTGACCGAGACCGGCATCCACTATCTCGACGCACGCGCGCCGGACGGCATGCGCCTTTATGCGATCGGCGACGTGCATGGCCGGCACGACCTGCTCGCCGCCATGCACCGCCGCATAGAGAGTGAGCTCAAATATAAGCCGACCGCCGATTGCCGCATCATCCATCTCGGTGACTATGTCGATCGCGGGCCGGATTCAAAAAGCGTCCTCGACTTCCTGATCGAGGCGCAAAAGCGCGATCCACGCAACCTGATGCTGGCCGGCAACCACGACATCGGCTTCCTGGACTTCCTCACGGAGCCCGATCCGGACGGGTTGTTCATGCGCTATGGCGGCGTGCAGACGGCACAATCCTATGGCGTTGACCTGATTGGAGACGCACGCTGGTTCGGCAAGGCGGACGCAGTGCGGCGCGGCCACGCTGACTTGGTCAATGCAGTGCCGCAAGCCCATGTCGACTTCCTGCGGTCGCTGCAATTGTCACTGATTTTCGGCGATTTCTTCTTCTGCCATGCCGGCATCAGACCGGATGTGCCGCTGGACAGCCAGAGCCCGCAGGATCTGGTCTGGATCCGCGACGTCTTCCACAACCATCCGGGGCTTTACCCGAAAGTGGTCGTGCACGGCCACACGCCGGTGCCGGAGGCCGAACTGATGCCGAACCGTGTCAATGTCGACACGCTCGCCTGGCAGTCAGGCATGCTCAGCGCGCTCGCCGTGGACGGCGCCGACAAGCGTATCCTGACGGTGCAAGGAAAAGCGTTTTAACGGAGCGCGGCGGTGACGCCGTAGCCGTCGACGGCCTGATGGTTGTTGGCTGCATCGGCGGAATAAATGCCGAGACCGCACAGCACGATGGCAGACAGCATGACAAAGGACAGAAGCGCTGCTTTCACGGACGTCATCTCTTGTTGAGCTTCCTGCATCTGGGCACGAGGCGGTTACCAATGGGTTGAAACGGAGAATTCGTCTCAAAGTTTCGACGATTTCGCGCTTGTAGGTCGATTCTGTATCGGCGGTGTGTCGCGCGGATCACACAAAAGGTTCATCGCGGTTGCATTGCCGATGCAGAGCGCGCGCCTTGTAGGCTAGCGTTCGGCCACAAACCAAGGATGAAAGATGTTGTCCCCGGCGGATTCACCGCCGCGTGCCAATTATGCAACGGCCGGCTTCCGCGCCGGGGCTCAGATCGTCGCCACCCAGGCGCGGGCAATGGCGAGGCCGGCGGCATCGGCGTCGGGACCGTTGCGGGCCATTTCGGCATCAAGCCGGTCGTGCCAGTCGGGATGGCGCTCGGCAATGAGCGGTGCGAAGGATGTGCTCCAGTCCTTCACCATCGGCCGGTCGGCCTCGAAGTGGAACTGGAAGCCGTAGACGGCGCGGCCGATGCGAAACGCCTGGTTCTCGGCAATTTCGCTACCGGCGAGCCGCACCGCATTTGCAGGGAGCGCGAAGGTATCGTCGTGCCATTCGAAGATGGGGAAGTCCTGGGGAAGTGCGGCGAGCACCGGATCGGTTTTGGCATCCGGCGTCAGCGACACCTTGTGCCAGCCGAATTCCGAGGCGCCGCCGATCTGGTTCTCGCCGCCGAAGGTGCGGGCGACCAGTTGGCCGCCGAGGCAGATACCGAGCACCGAGCGATCCTTGGCGGCGAAATCGCGGGTAAGGTCGAGCAGTGCGGGGAAATAGGGGTAGTCGTCGTCGGCCAGCGCGTTCTGCCCACCGCCGAGCATCACCATGGCATCGTGTCCAGTCGCGTCGTCCGGCAGCGGATCGCCTTTGTAGGGCCGGCGCAGGTCGAGATCGGCGCCGGCTTCGGCAAGCGCCGCGCCCACCTGGCCGAGGCCGGTGTTGTCGTAGTTCTGGACCACCAGCACCCGCATACGGAAACCCTGCTGACATGAAATGACGGGACGAGCGATATCATGTCGCCAGCATTGCAGCCAAGATGCGCATTCGGGAGAGAACTATGCCACTGCAAAACCGGGTCGACCCGTTCGGCGCCATCCATGCCGTGCCGGAGCGCGGCCTGCTTACCGGCAACCGCGGCATCATCCACGACCCGCAGACCAAGACGCTGCTGAAGAAGCGCTGGGCTTTGCCGGCCTGGATCATCTGCGTCTGCCAATTCCGGGACGTTCGGCGCGAGCCGATGGGCAGGAACAGGCCCGGCGGCAAGGCCGGCTGGACCGAGCTGTTCTTCCTCGACGAGGTGACGGCGCTGGCGGCCGGGCATCGGCCTTGTTTCTATTGCCGGCGTGAGCGAGCCACGGATTTTGTCGGCCGCTTCGGCAAAGCGGTCGGCATAACCGAACCGCGCGCGCCAATGGTCGACAAGCGCTTGCACAAGGAGCGGCTGGCGTCGGGGGGAAAGCCACCAGCTGTTACCGCGGAGGAGCTTTCCGGGTTGCCCGACGGAACAATGATCGGAGATAGCGTCACCGCCTATGCGCTGCGCGGCTGCAAGGCACTGCCCTGGTCGTTTGCGGGCTATGGCGATCCAGCTGCCTTCGGCAGCGTTACCGGGCGGCAGCTGCGCCTGCTCACCCCTGCCACGACCATTTCGGTACTGCGGCAGGGCTTTGAGCCGGTGTGGCATCCTTCCGCCGAGACTTGACGCCAGACACCGCCTCGCCCATTCCTCGGCGATGCGCGCCAATTACAAGATGCAGCGGCTGTTCGTGCCGGACGATCTCGCACCCGATATCGAATTCGATGCCGGCCAGCAGCAGAGCCATTATCTCATGCATGTGCTGCGGCTCGGAGAAGGCGCTGAGATCCTGGTTTTCAACGGCCGCGACGGCGAGTGGTCGGCGGCGATTGCCGCCGGGTCGAAGAGGGCGGTGCGGCTGAAAGTTCTGGTCCCGCAGCGGCCGCAACCGCCGCTGCCCGATCTGATCTACTGCTTCGCGCCGCTGAAGCAGGGCCGGCTCGACTATCTCGTGCAGAAGGCGGTGGAGATGGGGGCCGGCATCCTGCAGCCGGTAATCACCCAGCACACGCAAGTGGCAAAGCCCTCCATCGAGCGCCTGCGCGCCAATGTCGTCGAGGCGGCCGAGCAATGCGGCATACTGGCGGTGCCGGAGGTGCGTGATGCCGAGAAATTCGAGCGTCTGCTCTCCGGCTGGGACAAGCAACGGCGGCTGATCTTCTGCGACGAGGACGCCTCGACCAACAATCCGCTGCCGGCATTGCAGGCGATCAAGGAAAAGAAGCTGGCGCTGCTGGTCGGGCCGGAGGGCGGCTTCTCCGATGAGGAGCGCAAGATGCTGCGGGCGCTCCCCTTCGTCACCGCCATCCCGCTCGGCCCACGCATCCTGCGCGCCGATACAGCAGCGGTGGCCGCCTTTGCGGTGATGCAAGCAACGATCGGAGATTGGTGAGCTCTTCCCCTTTTCCCTTCGGGACGGAAGAAGGTTCACCGCTGCCGTTCAATTCCTCTTGACCTGTGGCTCAGGATTTTTCGCTTGATCGGCTACTGACATTTCGTCCATTTAGCGCCGGCGGTGGGGTCCAACCGCCTTTGAGGGCTAAAAATGGCGCGCGACACTACCGATTTCCGGCCGATCGAAGACTTCGACGAACTGGTCGAACACCTGGCCGAAGGCAACAAGCCGCGCGACAAGTGGCGGATCGGCACCGAGCACGAGAAGTTCCCGTTCTATGTCGACGGCAACGCGCCGGTGCCCTATGGCGGCGAGCGCGGCATCCGCGCCATCCTCGAAGGCATGCAGCACAAGCTTGGCTGGGATCCGATCATCGATGATGGCCGCATCATCGGCCTGGTCGAGCCGACCGGCCAGGGCGCCATCTCCCTGGAGCCTGGCGGCCAGTTCGAACTGTCCGGCGCGCCGCTGGAGTCGATCCATCAGACCTGCCGCGAGGGCAATGCGCATCTGGCGCAGGTGCGCGAGATCGCCGAGCCTATGGGCATCCGCTTTCTTGGCCTCGGCGGCAGTCCAAAATGGTCGCTTGCCGAGACGCCGAAAATGCCGAAGTCTCGCTACGAGATCATGACCCGCTATATGCCCAAGGTCGGCACCAAGGGTCTCGACATGATGTATCGCACCTGCACCATCCAGGTGAACCTCGACTTCGAGAGCGAAGCCGACATGCGCCGCAAGATGCAGGTGTCGCTGAAGCTGCAGCCCCTGTCGACGGCGCTGTTTGCCAACTCGCCCTTCACCGACAGCCGGCCGAACGGGCTGCAGAGCTGGCGCGGCGACATCTGGCGCGACACCGACAACCAGCGTTCGGGCCTGCTCGAATTCTGCTTCTCGCCCGAGTTCGGTTTTGCCGACTATGTCGAATGGGCGCTCGACGTGCCGATGTATTTCGTCATCCGCGACGGCCACTATCACGACATGACGCACGTCACCTTCCGCCAGTTCATGGCTGGTGCTGCCCGTAATGAGGTGCCGGACGGGCTGCCAACCATGGGCGACTGGGCGAACCACCTGTCGACGCTGTTTCCGGACGTGCGTTTGAAGCGCTTTCTCGAAATGCGCGGCGCCGATGGCGGACCGTGGCGGCGCATCTGCGCGCTGCCGGCCTTCTGGGTCGGGTTGCTCTATGACGAAGCAGCGCTTGACGCCGCCGAAGCGTTGACCTCGAGCTGGACCTATGGAGAAACGCTGGCGATGCGCAATGCGGTGCCGGAACAAGGCATTTCGGCGCCGTTCCGCAACACGACGCTGCGTGAGATCGCCCGCGACGTGATGGCCATTTCACGCATGGGCCTGAAGAACCGCGGCAAGAAAAACCGCGACGGCTATGACGAGACCTCATTCCTCAACACGCTCGACGAAGTCGTGGCGCGCGGGACCACCAGCGCCGAGGAAATGCTGTCGGCCTACCACACGCGCTGGGGCGGTTCGATCGAGCCGGTGTTCATGGAATATGCCTATTAACTGCGCGCCTTGAGGAGCGGCAAAAGCCGCTTCAATCGAACATCGAAACGAACTAGGTTCTCCCAAGGATTTCCCGGAGGAGAAACCGATGCCTACCTTGTTCGACATATTGGCACAGGCGCAGAACGGCAACGGCATGCAGGCGCTTGCCCAGCAGTATGGGCTCTCGATGCAGCAGACGCAGGCGGCGGTCGCCGCGCTGCTGCCCGCTTTCTCGCAAGGGCTGCAACGCAACACGGCCGATCCCTACGGGCTCGGTGCCTTCATGACGGCGATGGCCAGCGGCCAGCACGCCAAGTACTTCGAGGACGTGACCAGGGCCTTCTCGCCGCAAGGCGTCAATGAAGGCAACGGCATTCTGGGTCATCTGTTCGGCTCGAAGGAGCTTTCGCGCGCCGTGGCCAGCCAGGCAGCGCAGGCGACCGGCGTCAGCCAGCAGATCCTGCAGCAGATGCTGCCTGCCATCGCCTCGATGGTGATGGGCGGACTGTTCAAGCAGACCACAAACCAGATGCAGGCCGCCGGCGGCTTCGGCGGTGGCAGCAATCCGCTCGGCGAGATCATCGAGCAGATGATGCGGCAGGCCGGAGGCGGCACGCAGCCTGCGCCGCAGCCAGCACCCAATCCTTACGGCGAGAACCCGCTCGGCAAGGTGCTGCAGGACATGTTCGGCGGCGGCGCGCAACAGCCGCAAAGCCAGCCGCAGCAAGCGCCCAATCCCTATGGCGACAATCCGCTCGGCAAGGTGCTGCAGGACATGTTCGGCGGGGGCGCGGCGCAACAGCCGCAGGGGCGGCCGCAGCCAACGCAGCCGCAACAGACTGAGAGTCCCTACGGCAACAACCCGCTGGGCAAGATTTTTGAGGAGATGCTGCGGCAAGGTGGTGGCGGTGGTTTCGGTCTGCCCGGTGGGCAGCCAAGCGAGCAGCCAGCGCCGCAGCCCCAGGCCAAGCAGCGCCAGGCGCCGCAACCGCAGGCCAATCCGAGCGGCAGGCCACGGAATCCGTTCGACGATATTTTCGGCAAGATGTTCGAGACCGGTGCTCAGCAGCGCGACGAATACCAGAAGGGCGTGGAATCGATCTTCGACCAGTTCAAGCGGGACATGGACCGGCGATAGAGGCTTCTCGCTGAGGTGAGTTGAGATTCAGCTCACCTAAAAGAAAAGCCCGGTCCTGGAGGAGGACCGGGCAGTACGCAGGCTGGCCAGCGGGGAACCGGCAGGGAGTGGGGAGCCTGCTATACTCCTTGGTTGCCGCGAGCCTGAAAAAGGTTCACGGCCACCGAAACAAGGCGCCTGATATCACACTACCTGGCGGACAAGATTTTCGATCGTGTCGACACGATCGCTCGCGATCGCACGCAGCTTCACGGTCGGATCACCGCCGAACGGCACATCGATGGCAACATGGAGGTCGGCGCGCGTCAGGCCGATGTCGGCAAGCTCGGCGTCCGACATCTCGCCAAGGCGATAGAAGGCGCGGCGATTTTTCCAGGCTTGGAAGGCGTTGAGAAGAGCATTGGCCACGCGCGTCGCAACGGCCGGACGCGAGGTTATGCGCGAGGTCTCTGTGGCGAAATCATACGTAGCCATGTCAGTCTCCTTCGGAGTCGAGCGGACGGAGCCGGGCAAACAGCGCCTGGGAGAAGCGCCGTTCCGGTCTCGATTCACATGCATTCATGTGGACAATTCGAATTTGCCATGAGCCGATTGATTAATCCAACGAATGTTTCTAATCTTTAGCATCAACGCTAGTGATGGATTGGACCGATGAAAGCGCCACTCGATCTCGACCAGTTGCAGACCTTCATCTCGATTGCCGATACCGGCAGCTTCACCCGCGCGGCCGAGGAAGTGCTTCGCACCCAGTCGGCGGTGTCGATGCAGATGCGGCGGCTGGAAGAGCGGATTGGCAAGCCGCTGTTCGAAAAGGATGGCCGCACCAACAGGCTGACCGAGGAAGGCGACAAGCTGCTCTCCTATGCGCGGCGCCTGCTCTATCTCAACCGCGAGACGCTGGCCGCCTTTGATGACCGGCGGCTCGAAGGCACCATCCGCATCGGCACGCCCGACGACTATGCCGACCGCTTCCTGCCCGAGATCATGGCGCGCTTCACGCGCTCCAACCCGCGTGTCGAGCTGACCGTCATCTGCGAGCCGACGCCAGGGCTGGTCGAGCATATCAAGCGCGGCAATCTTGATTTGGCGCTGGTGACGCACAACGACACGCGCGGCCAGTCGGAAGTGGTGCGGCGCGAACCGCTTCTGTGGGTTACCTCGGCCAACCATGCCACACATGAACAGGAAGTCCTGCCGATGGCTTTCGGCCGGCCGAATTGCATCTGGCGGCGCGCCGCCGTCGATGTACTCGACCGGCAGAACCGCGACTATCGCATCCTGTTCACCAGCTTCTCGGCAACCGTCATCACCGCTGCGGTGCTGTCTGGCCTGGCGATCTCGGTGCTGCCGGAATGCGCGCTCAGGCCCGGCATGCGGGTGCTGGGCGAAGCCGACGGCTTCGGGGCGCTCCCTGATTGCCGCATCGGCATCATGCGCGGCCAGACCTCGCGGCCGGAGATCGTCGACGCTCTGGCCCGCCATATCTCGGAAAGCCTCGACAACATCTCGGTGCCGCTCGGCGATGAGGCGGGCAGCTTCGACTTCGCCGCGCTCGCCTTCGCCAAGATGAAGCGGACCAAGCCAAACCAGATCCTGCCAGGCTGGTAACAATCAGGCGCGGGCGGCAGTCTGCTTATTAACGTCGCCGCCTGACGACAGGTCCGCTAAAGCCAGCAATTGCGCCGGCTCGAGCGGCGGCGACAGAAGGTAGCCCTGCAGCTGGTGGCAACCCATGCCGACAAGCTGCGCCTTATGCTGCTCGGTTTCGACGCCTTCCGCGGTGACTTCGACACCAAGCGCGACGGCAAGGTCGATCAGCGCCTTGACGATCGCCACCGGGCTGCCGTCGCCGTCGAGAAGCCGCACGAAGGAGCGGTCGATCTTGAGCTTGTCGATGGCGTGACGGCGCAGATAGCTCAGCGAGGAATAGCCGGTGCCGAAATCGTCGAGCACGATGCCAATGCCCGACTGGCGCAGAGCCGCCAGCGCCGTCCTGGTCGCATCGTTGTTTTCGAGAAGCACGTTTTCGGTGATCTCGATCTGCAGGCGTTCCGGCGCCAGCCCGGTCTCGGCAAGGATCGAGGCAACCTCGTCGGCGAAACCGAAATCACGTAACTGCAGCGGCGACACGTTGACGGCTATCCAGGGCAATGCGGAGCCGGCGGCAAAGCGGCAGGCTTCGAGCAACACCCATCTGCCGAGTTGCCCGATCATGCCGCGTTCTTCGGCGATGGCTATGAATTGTGCCGCCGGCAGTGCGCCATGCACCTCGTGGCCCCAGCGGATCAGGGCCTCGGCGCCGAGGATCTTTCTGCCGTCAGTGCCAAAAACCGGCTGATAGGCGAGCTTGATGTCGGTCCCGCCAGCCAGCGCCTCGCGCAGCGCGCTTTCGACCTTGCGTTTCCGCAGCAACAGATCGTCCATATCGCCGGCGAAGACCTGGTAGCGGCTACGGCCATTCTTCTTGGCCTCGTAGAGGGCGATGTCGGCCTTGCGCAACAGGTCGTCGGCCTCCGCATCGGGCCCGGTCGACAGCGCGATGCCGATGCTGGCGCTGACAAAAACCTGATCGTCCATCAGCTTGAAGGGTTCCTGCAGCTTTTGCAGCAGCCTGTCGGCAACATCCTCCGCACTTCTGACATCGCGGACATCGATCAGGACGACGGCGAATTCGTCGCCGCCGAGCCGCGCCACAGTGTCGACCTCGCGGGTGATGAGCTGGAGCCTGGCGGCGGTCTGGCGCACAAGCTCGTCGCCGGCCGGATGACCGAGCGTGTCGTTGACATGCTTGAAGCGATCGAGGTCGAGGTAAAGCAGCGCCACCTTGCCGGTTTCGTGGCCGGTGGTGAGCAAGGCGCGCCGCAGCCTGTCCTCGAACAGCGCCCGGTTGGGAAGGCCGGTGAGCGTATCGTGGAAGGCGAGATATTGTGCCTGGTCCTGGCTGGTCTGCAGCGCGGACGAGGCCCGGCGCAGGCGCCTGAGAAGGAATGCCAGGACGCTAGCAGCGAGCAGCGCTGCCAGGATCAATGCGGGGCCGGCCTTGCGCACCAGCGTCAGGCCGGGCCGTTCCTGGTCCCAGCCGATATAGCCCAGGATGACGCCACGCGAATCAAGCAGCGGAATGGCGGCCGAGCCGACCGGCTGCGACAGCGGCAGCAGATGCGCGCCCGCCAGCAGATATTTTTCAGCGATCCTGCCTATCACGACGTCGTTGATGAACTCCACGGAAACATGGAGATATTCGCTGCCGGGCGCCTGGGTGAGCCGGTCCGAACTCGGCACCAGCGGCATGATACTGAGGATGGCCGGCTTGCCCCCGAGCGACACCAGATCTTCGGCGACCAGTTTGGCCGGATCGCCGGCCTGGTTTGCATCCGCCGCGCCGATCAGCTGGCGCAACCTGACGATCATCGGCAGCAGCGCGGGCTCGTCCTCGTCATAGGCGGCCGGCGCCACCACCTGCCCCTCCCGCATCGCATGGATCGGGCGGTTGGCGTCGTCCAGCACATAGACCCGGTTGTGCCCGTAATAGGAATACATCCAGACGCTGATGTTCTCGACCATCCACTGCTGATTGCCGGCCTTGGCATTGGTGACGGCGTCGTCCCAGACGGCGATGCTTTCCTGTTCACGCTCCACGGTTGCGATCTGATCCTGGAGGCCGTTGGCGAAGAAGATCTTCTGCCGCTCGAGCGAAACGCGGTCGGCCTGCATGGTGGCGTAGAGGCCGAAACCGACGACCATTGCCAGCGCAAAAACGGCAAGCGTCAGCACCGTCACGGTGACCTGGACCGTCAACGGGCTGCGGTGCGCGCGTGCGCTCATGTGTCTTGGGCCATCTTTTGCGTCGTGAGCCATTTTTCCCTGCGCAGAGCCAATCAAATCCGCCTTAAGATCGCGTTATGAAACCGGCAATGATTGCAACGGCCTTATTGCAGCGCCCTTGACGCGGGCGGACAAACCGTCCCCCAATCGGCCGATGAGCGACGCGGCATCCGAATCACGCACCAACGCCACCGAATATACGGTGAGCGAGATTTCCGGCGCGCTGAAACGCACGGTCGAGGATGTCTTCGGCCATGTGCGGGTGCGCGGCGAAATTTCGGGCTATCGCGGGCCGCACTCCTCCGGCCATGCCTATTTCACGCTAAAGGACGATCGCGCGCGGCTCGATGCCGTGGTCTGGAAGGGCACGATGAGCCGGCTGAAATTTCGTCCCGAGGAAGGGATGGAGGTGATCGCCACCGGCAAGCTCACGACCTATCCCGGCAAATCCAACTACCAGATCGTCATCGACAATCTCGAGCCTGCCGGCGCCGGCGCGCTGATGGCGCTCTTGGAAGAGCGCAAGCGGCGGCTGCAGGCCGAAGGCCTGTTCGATACCGGCCGCAAACACCGGCTGCCGTTCATGCCGCGCGTCATCGGCGTCGTCACCTCGCCGACGGGGTCGGTCATCCGCGACATCATCCACCGCATCAAGGACCGCTTTCCGCTGCATGTGCTGGTCTGGCCGGTCAGGGTGCAAGGCGAGACGGCGGGCGCGGAAGTGACCGCCGCCGTCAACGGCTTCAACGCGCAGGCCTGGGATGGCGCCATTGCACAGCCCGATCTTCTGATCGTAGCGCGCGGCGGCGGCAGCCTCGAGGATCTCTGGGGGTTCAACGATGAAGGGCTGGCGCGCGCGGTCGCAGCCTCGCGCATCCCGATTATTTCCGCCGTCGGCCATGAGACCGACTGGACGCTGATCGATCTCGTCGCCGACATGCGGGCGCCGACGCCGACGGGTGCCGCGGAGATCGCGGTGCCGGTAAAAGCCGATCTCGAAGCGACGCTTGCCAGTCTTGGCGCAAGGCTCAAAGCGGCCACCTTGCGCAATTTCGAACGCAAGCGGCAGGCCTCCCGTGCAGCCGCCCGCGCACTGCCCTCGCCCGACCAGTTGCTGGCGCTGCCTCGGCGGCGCCTGGACGAGGCGACCAGCCGGCTCGGCCGGGCGCTGTCCGTCAGCATCGAGCGCAAGAAGGCGAAGCTCGGCGGGCACCGGCTGACGCCCGCGACCTTGTCCAGGCGCATCAACGAGGCCCGCACGCTGATCGGCCGCGATCTCGCCCGCGCGCAGGCGGCGTTCTTCGCCATCGTACGCGAACGGCGATCACGCTTTTCCCGTACGTCGGCAAGACTATCGCCGACGCCGATCGCAAGGCGACAGAAATTGCAGGCGGACACGCTGGCCGCACTGACGCGCCGTCAGGATCAGGCGGTGTCGCGACGGCTGGACCGGCTGCGCGGACAATTGACGCAGGCCGACCGCTTGCTCGCAACGCTGTCGCACAAAGCAGTGCTGGCGCGTGGCTTCGCGCTGGTGAAGGACGCCGAAGGCGCGGTGATCAAGCTGGCGGCTGACGTGACGCCAGGGGCAGCGCTGCAACTGGAATTCGCCGACGGCACCACGGATGCAGTTGCGGCCGGCGGTACAGGGCAGCCTGAGGCAGTCGCCAAACCGGCGGCCACGCCTCTTGCCAGCAAGCCCGCGGCCACCAAGGCGGCTCCCAGCAAACCAAAAGAACCGGGCAATCAGGGCTCGCTATTCTAGGGCAGTTCATCGTTTCTCAGAAACGACGAACCGCTCTATCTGTTGTCTTGACGCAATTCCGGACGGAAAACCGTTTCACACTTTTCCGAAATTGCTCTGGAGGACGGCATGACCGGACACGACCCGCATCTTCAAACGCCGGCCGGCAAACCGCGCGCCCGTACTTTCGGCATTGCCTTTGACGGCATGCCGGGTCGCTTCAATGCCATCACCGATGTGCCAGGTGTGAGCGTCGGCTACGCGACACTGATCTCAGGCGATGGGCCGCTCGATGTCGGCACGGGGCCGGTGCGCACCGGCGTCACCGCCATCCTGCCGCGACCGCTGGCCGAACTCGCCACGCCGGTGTTTGCCGGCGTGTTCAGCCAGAACGGCAATGGCGAGCTGACGGGCTCGCACATTATCGAGGAGGTCGGCGCCTTCAACCTGCCGGTGACCATCACCAACACGCATTCCTGCGGCGTCACCCGTGACGGCACGCTGCGCTGGATGCAGCGCGTACTGCCGGCCGCACTCGACAGCGGTTGGGGCCTGCCAGTGGCGGCAGAAACCTATGACGGCTTCCTCAACGACATCAACGGCCATCATGTCGGCTTCGAACATGTCGAAGCCGCGCTCGACGGGGCTACGGGCGGAGCGATCGAGGAAGGCAGCGTCGGCGGCGGCACCGGCATGATCGCCTTCGGCTTCAAGGCCGGCTCGGGCACGGCGTCGCGCATCGTCGAATGGCAAGGTATCAGGCATACGGTCGGCGTGTTCGTGCAGGCGAATTTCGGCAAGCGGCGCAACTTCACGCTGCGCGGCGCGCGCGTCGGGCCCGATCTGGCGGAGCCGGCGATCCGCGAAGGGACGCAGCGCACCGAGAAGGGCTCGATTATTGCCATCGTCGCCACCGACGCGCCGTTCCTGCCGCATCAGATGAAGCGGCTGGCAAGGCGTGTGCCGCTCGGGATCGCGATGACCGGTGGCTTCGGCTACCACAGTTCGGGCGACATCTTCCTGGCCTTCACCACCGCCAATCCGCAAGCAGCACTTGCGCCGTCAGGACAGACGGCAAGCGCCGATTACATTCCGGATGTCGATATCGACCCGTTCTTCGATGCGGTGGTGCAAGGCGTGGAGGAGGCAATCCTCAACGCCTTGGTCGCCAATGAGGACATGAGCGGGCGCGACGGCAATTTCGTGCCGGCGCTGCCGAAAGCATGGCTAAAGGATCGGTTCGGATAGATGCAGAGCCCGGCTCGTGCGGCCGGGCAAGAGACGTCATTCGGACGGCTTGTCCGAATTCGCTTTGCCCTGATCGGCCTCGGCCGCCTCTTCGAGCCGCGAAGCGATCAGTTCCTGGATGTCGCCGACTTCTTCCTGGATGTCCTCCAGGGGAATACCGGCCTCAGCCGCCTTGGCCGCACATTCCCTGGCGAGGGTTTCGGCCTGCTTTTCGGTCTTTACCGGCGAATGCTGGCAATGGTCGCCAATCCACTCGCGCAAGAACTCGATCGCATGTTCACTCATACTGCCATTCCCTAGCGACTATGCCGGTTGGTAATCGTAAACGTCTGCATCCGGCAAAGGATGCATACTCCCATTCCAACCGAGTCGGTTTCCCCCGGCAAGCCGATCTTGTCCAAGGTCCACAGAGCCGGAGGAAAGGGAGGGTTCAAGGAGCACGTTCTGATTGTTTGATATGGTGGTACCGTTGGCTGGGATCGATCCGGTCATCAAACTATTGTTTCTATTATGTTTTTCGCTGCTTCTGAGCTCGATTTGTATCACAATAGGTAGCACATTATGTGGCACATTTTTCTACGAGCTCAGGGACATGCCCTAGGCGATACGCCGATACCATAGATCCTCACGCAATTTGACTCCCCTTGGCCTCGGCTGCAGTCGGTCTTGGCTCGATGACGTACCGACAACTGTTTCCGGCATCAATATTGCCACTGAATTGTTTATGACCCAGCTAGGCCATTGATCTAGCTGGGTTTTTTCTTTCCTATGGCACCGAGAGCCGACCCAGGGCCCGTCAAAAACTTACAGTATTGATTTTAAAGGGAAATTTGTGGCGAAATTTTTTTCGAGGTTTCGTGTATTATCGGAGTCAATCGGAGCTTCCGCCTGTTCTCTCCCGCACCTAACACGGAAATCTGGCTGAAGAAAAGTACCGTCACGGTATCAGGACATAGGAGGAACGTTGCGGCCCCCGTTCGCCGGCAACGCATAGTCCTATCTACCCTCCGACGTCCTGGCCAAGGCAACACTCCGTCGAGTTCGCGGAGTCCAAGTGTTGTTAGGCGGTCTTCGGACGATTCGGAACCGCAATCTCGTACTGCAAAGCCTGCAGAAACCCGGGCTATATCGCAGGTTCCACTAGTGTGCGCCACCAATTGAGCAGAGTACCTCGAGTGATGTGCGCGAACAGGTGAAGGTGCATCGGGAGATCCTCGGCGAGCCACGTCGCACCGAGTGACGACGCGGCAAGCCCAAATGGTTTTTCTTCAACTGCCTGGTCATCACCGTAGATGCGTGGGGGCTGGCACATGGGATGCGGAAATGGCGTTCCACCGTGCAACGCTTTAGACCGATAGTCATACACCTTTGCTATCGCATCGCGGTAGCTCGGATCGTCGAAATCGAATCTTCCAATCAGAGGGCGATCTGCCGGTGGGTCAGGCTTGAAGCGCCTGCAAAAGCTGGTGAACTTGCTGGTAGCTCCAATCACTTTGTGCATCTCTTGGGCGACTAGGTCGATCAATCCATCCTGTGAGTTGTTACGAAGCAACCGGACAAGGCGAGGATAGCTTCGCTCTAACCGTTCGGCCGGCTTCAGTTCTGCCGCATCCCAGAATCCCGCAGACGTCTCGATCGCAGATACGAATAGGAGCCAAGCAAGCTCAGGTGCAGCGTCCGCCATCCAGAGGGCCTGCTGATAGCTGCGCGCACTCTTAATGAGTGCGGTTGCAGCTGCAGCGGGGATCTTCGGTAGCGTCCCAAGCAGGCTGATCTCACGTAAGTCGCGTTGGCCAAGCAGATTGGGGATTTGTGGCCTGCGCAAACGCGGTGGCAAAATCGGGAGGCTGCCTGCGGAGTGAGTGCGTGGTCGGCCTAGCGGATCACCATGATCATCAAACTCGCGTTCAATCGGTCCGGCAACAATGCGGACACCGAGAATGAGCGCTAGAAGCGCCGCGACTTCATCTTCGAGCGATCCTCCATGATAATGCTCGGCAACGGTCGCCGACATATCGGGGCGTTCGCCGCGGAGGCAATACTCGACCCTCAGAACGAGCGCCGGCTTCCACTCGTATAGCCCTCCACCATGGGTAGTGCTGGCCACAGTGTTTATGATGCTGTACGGACCGTGCCCCTTAGCGTCAGCAACGAACCAGGCGTCGGAGAATAGACTGGACTCGACGATGCCAAGCCGAGAGGCGCCGTCGAGGTATGCATGCCAGTTTCGCCAACTCCTTGGAGCAGCTACCTCTGGCAGCGCCATAGGCGGTGTCGTAGGTCCGATCTTGGTGGAGCGATTTGCTGGCATCGATGTATCTGAC
Source organism: Mesorhizobium sp. 128a (assembly GCF_053848025.1). Taxonomy (NCBI): domain Bacteria; kingdom Pseudomonadati; phylum Pseudomonadota; class Alphaproteobacteria; order Hyphomicrobiales; family Phyllobacteriaceae; genus Mesorhizobium; species Mesorhizobium sp. 128a. The sequence goes on from NZ_JBSPKY010000014.1 coordinate 165,427, forward strand.
GGCAAGGGATGCTCCTAGCCCATGGGCTCCCTGCCGGCCACGCCCCCAGCATTGGATTAAGCAGAGAAAATCCGTCTTCGATCGAGGACGTTAAGCCGCGACAACCTTCTTACCACTTCGAACGGCTCGTGATTTCGCCTTGGCCACAACTGAACGATTTGGGGTCTTCAGCTGTACGGGCTTCTTTGGACTCGAAGGCTCGGCAAAATAGCTGCCGGGATCCGCACGCATGACTTTCAATCCTGCATAAATCAGTTCGCGGATGACATCGCCCTTGCTGCGCGCGCCACGGAGAGCGGCAGACTTGAGCGCCTGATCCAGATCGCGCGGCAGATATAGAGTTCTCAAGACCATGTTATCAGTGCTGTCACTCATAGTCGCCTCCATGACCTGTACATATGTACAGGTGCGTCATGAATTTTTCAAGTGCGTGCAACGTCATAATAGGGCCGCAGGATGCGATCCGCCATCGCGCCCAGCACCATGAGGGATCCGAACCCCGGACCCAGTGCGTCGGAAAGACCGGGAAGGTGAACTTTTGGCCAAGCGTCGAGAGGCAATGACAAGTCCTCGCGCATTCTGCTCATAAGATCCTGGCGTCGCGCTGAAACAAGTTCGTTTCGCATCTCATCGGGCGCGAACACTTCAAACGCCCAAGGATCGAAGCCGGTCGCGTCGATGACCATCCCTGCAGCAATTGCGTGGGTGCCTTGCTCGTTCACGTATTCCACTTCGAGATCGGCTAGCGCGTGCGCGCCTGTGCCGCCCGCATGGCGGATGTTGGTGGCCCTTCCCGGCATAAGCGTGAGATTCTCGGCGTCGCTGAGAAGATGCGTGACCGTTTCCCAAACGACCCCACGGTTGAGGCGTTGTGTAAAGGCTGTGCGATCGGCAGGGCTCAGCGCAGGCCAGGTCTGATCGTCGTCAAACAAGCTATTCTCAAAAAAATTTGTCGTGCGGGTAAAGAGCATAGCTTGGTTGTTGAGAAGTAAGATTGGCTTCTTGATGCCCGCGCGGATTAGCCATGCCGTAATTGCCGCCGCTGTGCCGCCACCGCCGATCACTACGATTGGGTTATCCTGCTTCAAATTATCGACCATTTTTCGCACACGGGCCAGGAAACTCCAGAAATTAACACCCGATAGGACTCGCGGATCCTTGACCTGCACCGGTTTCTTCGATGCTGGCCCCGGGCCGGTAAAGACCACTCCATGAAACCCGTCGTAATGGACCACGTCGCCTGTCTCTTTCTCAATTTGACGTATTGTCCAAGTACCGCCTTTGTCGATGAGTTTGGTGACACGCCCAATCAGTGGTGATGTGGCGGACCGGTCTAAGGCGAATGAAAGATAACCGGCAAAATCCGAGTGAGTAGGTGGGCGGCGCCCGCGGTTGACCCAGTCTGCGTAGCGACCTGCATTGGTCTGGCTGACAAGAAAGCTGTTCCATGAGAAACGAGACTGCATGAGAGTTGCGGCTTCTTCGCCGAACGTCCGCTGGTAGGGAAAGCCTAGATCCCGTTCAGCGGGCGTGCAGAGTCGCTGTTCGCCGTCGGTATAGCCGTGCCGGCCTGTCCAGTTGGCGCCGACCTCGGATCGCTCAAAAACAGTCACAGCAATGGCGACACCTTCTTGTCGAAGGCAATACGCTTTCGCGGCAATTGCCGCTGCTTTGGGCCCAGCACCGACTATTGCAATGTTTTGTTGGGGCATGGCTTTACCTTTGAATACCGTGGAAAGGGTTATTCTCAGCCGCGTTCAATATCGCCCGAACCCGTATTGCCATAGCCTCGACGTCGTACGGAATATGGGGCGATTATAGGTTTGCGGAGAACCGCGATATTCAACCATGTTCGTTCTAAGCCCGCGAATTGGACAAGCACAAACCGGCATATTAGAAGGTGCTCCATCTTAGCGATTTTGCTTCTACAAACGAAACTGCCTACTTTTGGGATGACATGAAGAAGAACAAGACGTCGACGCGTATCTTCTATTCTTGGCAAAGCGATTCGCCAAGGAAGACTAACCTCAATGCGATACGAAAGGCGCTTGCAAAGGCATGCAAGCGGTTAAAAAAGGCCAATCCGACGCTCAAACTCGTTCCGGATGAAGCGACCCGCGACACGAGCGGCAGCCCGAACATTGCACTCAAGATTCTCGAGAAGATTGAGGAGTCGGCGATCTTCATCGCCGACATAACAACCGTCACCCCGAAGGGCGCAAAGCGTCCCTGCCCCAATCCCAACGTCGGCTATGAACTCGGATACGCAGTTGCCACATTGGGTTGGGATCGCGTCATACTTCTGTTCAACGAGGCGATCGGGGATTTTCCCACCGATTTGCCTTTCGACTTCATCCAGAACCGAGCGAATCCTTACCAGTACGCGGAATCCGATTCCTCGTCGAAGTGTGACGACCTCAGCGACTTTCTAGAAGCAGCCATCAAGGCGGTGCTCGACAGCAACCCCAAGCGGCCAGCTGAGCTCAAAGGTCTGTCGCGGGAGAAAATCGAGCACGATCATGACATTGAAAACATGCGCTGGCTGATGGAGACCCTGCATTTGCCGACACTTCAGCAGCATATTGAGAACCTGCCTCACATGATCTCGGACAAGGCGCTATGGTTCCACGAGAACTTCCATGGCGTCGTCTCCAACAGCCTCTTCAGTGTTTATGATCCGGTGCTTAGGGATGCAGTCGATAAACTCGACGCGGGCTGGCTTGCGGCGTTGGCCCATCATAACGAGTATCATGAGACATCGAGCGGCAAGGCGCACATATTCAGCAACCCCGGCGACATGCCACTGACGACCAAGCTCCAAGCAGCGTGGGACGAAATCGACGCTGGGCGGCATAGTATGGCGGCAGGCATCGGGACTATCCTGGATCGCCTTCGCGCTGACTACATCCAGATCAATATTCACAAGACGAATGAGAAGGCATGGAAAGCCTACCTCAAATTTCAGCGCGAGGTAGACGACCGATGGGGGCCGATATGGAAGCGCGAGAAAAAGAAAAAGAAATAGCACAGACGTGAGTTGGGGCCGAAACTGCTCCTGTCTTTGCCCAGTAACGTAAAAGCAGCGGATCACCCGGATAGGTCAACGATCATCTCCACTCGAAGGACGAGATATCGCACAGCCAGCCAAGGCTGCCGGACCCGCAAGGTGACCAGCTATAGCGCCTTGATATCAGGGACAAATGCGATGATGCGTACGCCGCTTTTCTTGGTTGCAGGTTTGTGGCTTCTGGCGAGCCCGGTAAAGGCTGATGAGGCTGCCCTGCCAGTGCGGGTGGCTGTTATTCAATTGGATAGCTCCAAGGCTGGCGATTTCGCGGCCATGTTGAGCTATGCGAAGGGCGCGAAGGATCGAGGCGCCGAGATAGTGGTCTATCCGGAAGAATCGGTTTTCGGATGGCTCAATCCAAACGTGTTTTATGAAGCGGAGCCGATACCCGGTAGATCTCAGGCCGCTTTTGCAGACATTGCGAAACAGGCTGGCATCTGGGTCGCGGCGGGCCTGGCGGAACGAGGCCGGCAGATAGCAGCCGACCCACCTACGTTTGAAGTGTTCGATTCCGGCATACTGATCGATCCCCAGGGACATACAGCGTTGCACTACCGTCAGCACAACGTGATCAAGAACGCATTCAGCGAATGTCCAATTAGATATGGATCGAAAGGCTGCAGCTACACACCGGGTCCGCTCAGCGATGTTGAGGTAGCAAAGACTCCGTTTGGGCGTGTCGGCATGCTGGTTTGTGCCGATGCATATACCTTTGACCCCTCGACACTGGACGCTTTGAAAACGCTAAAGCCCAATCTTGTCATCGTTCCTTGGGGGGTCACAGCTGGTACGCCTGCGGAGTGTGGCAAGCCCGGTTTCAATGCAACCGGGTTTGCTGTGGATGCAGCGACGCATTTGAAATCAGCCTATGTTGTCGGCGCCAATTCGGTGGGAGAACGACCTTATGGTCGGTTTCGACCCTCTTTCTATTGCGGCACGAGCGGCTACGCGACCCCTGCCGGAAAGGTCGGCGGCGTTGCCGACGAGACCCAGGACATGGCGATCTTCGATATTCCAGTTCACTAGCGCGATCTATCGCCGGGCTGGAAAACTCGGCAACCTGAAACCGAACGTACGGGCTCGAACTCTAGCCGCCTGCCTCTGGCGGAGGCTTTCCGACTGTGGTCCTCAGTCGGGCTAGCGGCATACGGACGAGGAAACTCTCCCCAGCGCGAGCCGAGGGCGCCTCTGTTGCGGTCCGGTAGCGCGGCTCGTCAATATAGCTGCCTGGTCGGGAAAGCTCTGTCTCGGCAGCAGTGACGAACCATTGGTCGCCGGCTTTGTCGTAGCTCGTCGCCGCGATGATGAAAGAGCAACTCCACTCCGCTCGCGATCCCGCGCAGCAAGGCTCGACCACCGCCTTCTGTACCTCACTCTCGGAATGGTCGCCCTCCCCGTCCGAACGGCGACGGCGAAGGGTGAATTCCATCTCCGGCAGAACCGTGCCGTTGTCCGTGATGCCAGAGACCGAAGCCTGAATGCGCACCATCTTGTTCGTCTTGTCGGTGTACCGTTGACCTGTGACGCTCAATTCTCGATCGGGAAGGATGCGGACCCATTGCGTCACCGGTTCGGACACTTGCAGATGAGACGCCGCATGCGGCTGATACCGCACGAGCCCGAGACGGACGAAGGGCGTGACTGCAGAGCAGGGGTCGATCCGGATATCAGCGTACCATGTCTCCTCCTCAGGATCGAAACGCGGCGCAAACGTCAGAAGCGATACGATCATCGTGCGCGCCGGGGATTGGCCTCCTGCACCCTCCGGGACAGGGAGCGGCATCATGACGTCGCGAACGAAAACGGCCTCCCTTGGCGACGTCGGCCCGGAGAACCGGTCCTTGCTTCCGTCCAGAGCCGTGCGCAGTTCGGGGAAATTGTCCTGCGACATGAGCCAGCCTTTCAGGCCGTCGTCCTGCCGAGTCGGATCAGCGCCCCATCGCGTTACGTAGGCGCCGCCAGGCCCGAGATCCGCATCCTGCAGATAGAGCTCGTTTGTTCCGTCGCTCGGCAAGTTGAGCAGATCGATCGGGTCTCGACCGGGGGCTAGATCGCGAAGGGTGTCGGCACGCAGATCGGCGGAGGCGAGCCCGGGCAAGTTCGGTGGCCAAATCACCAATCCTAGTCGCTCCCCCTCTCCCGACGAAAACCAGGGACGTGCCAGTCTGACCCGCACCATCATGCTGCGGTGTGCAATGAGAACTTCACTCGCCCCCTCGCCGTCAGGGCTTGGAGTATAGCTCCAGGCAAAGGAGGGCTGCGGCTCCCGCCCGGATGGCCTCGAAGGCCTGACCGTCGCCTTCAGCCACTGCGCCTGGAGTGGCTTTGCGGCGAGCGCAGCCGCCTTCGCATCGTCGAGCTCCCCAGGGAGGCGTGCAGGTGCGACGATGTTCGGCGCCGCTTCGCCATAGCGAGTGGCAAGCACGCCGCCATGCGGTGAAACCGCCTGCGCGTATATGCTGATGTAGCGCGCCCGTGCGTCGGGAAAGGCAGGCGGCCGCTCCGCTCGCAACCGTTCATCGCCGGCCATCGGGCAGCCGTTGTCGGCCTGGCGGGCGCGGCGCTGGAGAGCGAGGAGATCATTCAGGGAATTGCGGGGGAAGCCTTCCAGACGAAGCAGCCTTACGGTCTCGGGACGAAAGATCGGATAACCGTCGGCATCCAGGGCGAACCCGTATAGGTCTCGGACGCTCATCGGCGTCACTCCGTCCGGGCGCGGCCAAAGTCCGCGCGCAATGTCGTCACGCGATCGCCCACGGTCCGGGTCGTCAAACCGTCCCCGTGCCGCTGCGGCCCCGATCGCCGTGATCTCGAGCGCACCCACGGTCGGGCCGAGCGTACCAAGCTTGCCCTGGATTGACGTCCCAATGAGACCACTGAGCAGGACAGGTGTCGCGCCGTCCTCGTCGCTCGCCGGAATATCAGGTAGTTGGACGGGTGCCGGACAATCTCGTCCGCCAACGACCGCCTCGATCGTGTCCGGGTTGAGGCGGCGCACCGTCAGCCCTGAGGCGTCCGTCGACGGCAGCGCTTGTGGCAGATCGACCGCGTAGATCGCTTCCAGCATTGTGACCGCCGCGACTTCGCTTATCGGTTGCTTGAGCATGGACCAAAGTATCGTCTCGGTGAGGGTTACGAGATCGGCCGGATAGCCGGCAGGTAGCCCGCCGATGCCTGTGATCGTCCGCTCGCCACTGGTGCCGCCCTTGGTCGCGAGTGCCGCAAGCGCTTCCAGGATGGATCCAGGTTTCTTGACGGGGGAGAGGTCCTTGGCGGCACCTGCGAGCGTCAGCATGGTGCCGGTGGCTTCGAAAATGTGTGCGAGGAAGGCCTTGCTCGGAAGAGCCCAGACCCCGATCGAGAGTTCCTCACCGGGAGCGATGCGGACCTCAGCGTACACAGCCTTCAGGGTTGGAGAGCCCTTGTAAGGTTGGGGTCCATGAACGACGATGCGATCCTTGTCCGGCGCGACCTCTACGCGAGCGAGGTCAAGCACCAGCGGCAAGGCGTCCGGATAGCCATTGGGGACAGGCTTTCCGCTCACATCGCCGTCACTCGGATAGAGTTTGACGGGGACCGTCCACTTTGGTGCGCCGTTCTCGGTGCCCTTCAACCAAACCGCGATTATCAACCCATTCGCGCCGGGATCAGGGAAATAGGGCGTACGCTCAGGCACCGCGTCTCGCCCTTTCGGCAGCGTTCTGAAGACCGCTGCTCCGGATGGAGCGTTCACCGCGGAAAAATGGATCGTCCGTTTCAGGGACGGATCGCCCTTGAAGATGACGATATCGTCATCCGTGCGGTGCAAGATCTCGCCTTGATCCGTTTGCCCCCGCCACGGCACGACGCGCTGTCCCAATGCGGGTTTCGGGGCCGGCTCGGCCGAGGCGGCTCGAAAGATCGGCAGTCCGCCCCAGGCAGCGCGGTAATCGAAGCCCTTGAGCCCACCCCTGGGGCGGGAGGCTACTGCCAGTGCCCGCCGGGCCACGCGCTTCCTGACCCACACCGCCGCCGGACCGTCCGAGCCAGCGCTAAGCGACGATGTAACGATCTCGGGAGCAAGCGCAGGAGGCACTTGCTCGGCCTCATCAGGCGCGGTCACCTGCTCGTCGTCCATAAGGAGTCGTGGCTCGGCGAGCTTCAGATTGTGGTCGAGATCGTTGTCCTTGAGCGCGTCGAAGGCTCCATGAAGCCCCGCGACGTCAAGCGGAACTGAAGGGATCAGCAGCACCCGCCGGTCGAACCCAACGCCTGCGACGTCTTTGTCCGTCGCCATGTTTGGCGGAAGCCCCGCGAGGAGACGGTTTTCAGAATCCGTGATGGCGCGCACCACCATGCTGGAAGCCTGGGCCGCGGGGTAGCGCCCGCCAAGCGCGACGGATGTCTTCTCGCCAGCCGCTGTCAGCGTGCCAAAGATTGCTTCCGGCACCGCGATCGTCGGCGCCTCGATGCGCTCGTGGCGGTGAAACCCCTTTCCGGAGTGGCGAGCTTCAGGCAGAACAAGGCTGCCAATTCCGTCGACGATGTGGCTCAGCTCATAGTGGCCGAGCGCGCGCTCGAGCGGCATTGACACACCGCCAAGAAAGACCGGGCGCGCCGCCACATGATAGCACCAGCCGTAGCGTGCCGGCGGGGGTGTGAGAGCCCCTCCAAGCTCGCTGCGGGTCGGGAGGTCATAGGCGATGCTGAACGGGAGGTCGGTGGGATCCAGCGAATGTATCTCGAGTCCACAGGCGAGCCCCGGTGGATCGCCGCGCCAGGCGCCGACAATTTCCTCGGCGAAGGCCGTTGCTGTGTCAACGCCGCTTTCCCAACCTGGTTCGTTGACAGTCCATTCGCGTACCGCCGCCGGCGCATGGAAGAGGCCGTCATCCGCCTCCCTGCGCGCGTCTGTGTCCGGGTACAAAGCGTTGATCCGCTTCTCCAGTTTCGCACCGGAGAAGTCGCTGAAGCGGGCGTCCGTCAGCGCCAGTTTGTATTCGACCTTGCGATGCATCAAAGTGTGCCAACGGCTTCGCGTGCCGGGACCGTCCTTGGTTGAACGCACTCCGACATCGAGCTTATAGCCGGCGGTCAGATCCGCGGCGTCGAGAACGAGCAGGTAGCCCTTCTGATCGCGCTTAACCTGAGATTCACTTGCACAATAACGTGCAATTGCATGCGCTTGCCGACGCCGGTCGGCAAGCGCTAGACCCGCACTGCGCCGCGTCTCGGAAGCGTAAACCGATATCGATGGTCCTCTTGACTTGTTGTCGAGCGCCCCAGTGCTTGTAATCGCATCAAGCGTCAGTATTTCGTAGCGAGGGGTCGCATTGAACGTCGCGTTCCTATGACCGAACGAGAGTGCTTGGCGCAAATCGATGATCGCGTCGATACTATCGCAGGCTGCAAGTTCGCAAGTTCGCGGGGATCTTGATTCGCATATAGAGCATCAAACTCTTCGCGGGCCGCAGGGTAGAAATGCCCTGCTTGGCCCCTGTCACTGGACTGCCGTGCGCGATGCTTTGCTAAAGTCCAGATTGCAGGCGGCGACGCGACGGAAGTTCCTCCTCCTGCACTTTTGAACGTTAGGGAGACGCCCAGCAACGCGAACCGTGCGTCGATCGTGCGCGGTTGCGGCATCTTGTCGAGCTCAATAGGAGTTCCCCCATCTTCCGGCAGAAGATCGACGATGTTTTTCTCGGAAAACGAAACTGCTGAGCCAACTAGCCCCTCAAGATTGGATGCATCACATTCGGCGTCGATGACGAAATGAAACAAACGCCCGAGCGAGGGGTTGCTCTGGAGCGCGAAGAACCTGCGCCGCGCCATCTCTTCCGTCGTGAAGTCCTCAGGGGCGGCGCCCTCCAGCTTTGGAGATCGCTGCGTATCCGCCTGCCGCGTGGCGGGCCGTGAGGCCAAGCGAAAAGCAGCAACGGCTTCGGACGGAAAGGCGCCGGCAACCGTTTCTGCTTCGATGGCCTTCACGGCTTCCTCCGCCATGTCGGCTGCCTGGCTTTCTCCGTTTTCCATGATTGCGACAGCTTGCTTCAGGGCAACTATAGCGGCGGTCGACGTTGAGGCGTTTTCGTAATCGCGGCGTGCCGCCGCAATCGCATCCGCACGCTGTCGGCTGGTCTTCAGGTCCTTCCAGGCTTCAATATTGGCTTGCGTCTCGTCATATCCACCGAGCGCGCGAAGCGTGAGGTCCGAGGGATATGCGCGTGGCGCACGTCCCAGGCTCTTGCTTCGTTGCAGTTGGCGACCGGGCCGCAAAGCTCGAACAGCGATCGCCGAGGCCCGCTCAACCGTCAACCTCATTGCAACGTCGGCCCTCCCGGTGCCGTGGATGTCCGGCGTACGTTGGGTAGCTTGAGCATCTTCGGACTTGCGCAATAATCGATCGCGGGTTTCCTTGTTGCCGCCCAACAGGTCCCTGATCGCCGCAAGACCGGTGGCGCCACCCATCACCTCCTGCCAGAGGACCGACACTTCATCGAGATCGGCCGCCTTGATGCGTGTGGCCATCGTCAAGGATTTTGCAGTGGCATCAAAATCGTCGGCCGTTGATGAAAGTGCCAGACGCCATCCTTTATCGCCTAACGGCGCAACCCTGATCGAAATTGGCGGCGATCCAGAGGATCCAACCGTAATTCCGAGGAGATTCGCGATTTCTGCCGGCCATCTTGCGAGATCTACAGTGTTCGTGTCCGCGTCCGTCGCGGCCATGGGGGAAAAGGCCAGCGTAACGCGAGCCTTCTTGTCAAAAATGCCGGCGGCGACGACCTGGCAAGCCACACGGACGTTGATCGACTGCGCGTCAGTCATTGGCAAACCCCGCAATGTCGCCAGCGAAATAAGCACGATATCGAGCCCAGTCCTCGACCTGCGAAACGGCCTTGCAGGCAACTGTCGCCACTCCGGTCGGCGTTCCGGCGCCGGCGAGACCAACGATCACAGGCAGGCGTTTCACGGGTCCTAGAATATGGGCACTGCTAGCGGCGCCGCCCCCTCCGCCAAATCCCTTGCCGATGCGACGGGAGACGCCGACCTTGAACTCGACTTTAGTGATGCCAAGAGAGAAGGAGTAAGTGAACGTCGCACTACCGGTGAGATTGCCGCCACCGTCCTGTCCAACCCGGACGACAAGCGTCGCGGCAACACCAAAGCAAGCAATGTGCGCTTCACCGCCGGCATAGAAGAAGCCGTCGAGAATAACAAAGTCGTGGCCCTGGCCGTCATCATATTTTCGCAGATAGATACCGGTGCAGATACGGCCCTGGCCGCTCAGAGGCCCGAATTTAAACGCGCCTCCGCCGCCAAATTCAAACGAGGCTGCAAAGCCAGTAATTCGCTCTGCCGACGACGTCAGCGACAAGAAGCCGCCACCCGTATAGGGCAGTATGGAGAGTAGAACGGGGCGGTCTTCTGCGCCGATCGAGGCGGTGAATTCAGCCTGGGTATGATCGAACGGCAAGGAACAAGATGCTCGGATAGCGACATTCGCGAACGACATCGCGCCGATCGAAATGATCCCGAGGTCCAGTGTGTAACCGACCTCGATGCCAGGCCGATCACCGAGCGGTCGCACGAATGGGCCGTTGGCGCCAGGGTTCATCAGCGCTTGCAGCGGCTGCAGGAACGCTGCCGTCGGACCCAGCTGAAAATCCTTGTAGGTCAGGTCGAAATGTGATCCTTCGGCACTCCCGCTTGTGAAGCGGGCGCCGTCGAAGATCAGCGTCACGATATCGAAGAGATTGATGTCGAAAGCTTCAATCCGGCACTCCGCCTTCAAAAGGGGCGGCCGGGAGGCGTCGAGCAAGTCATAGACTGCGCTCGCCCCGATGACGAGCTGACTTTTGTCTCCTGGGATGAAGATCGGATCAGAGGTGGGGTATGGTTTCAGCTCCGAGTCAAGCTCGTATTCGACCGAAATTCGCGAGGGCACGAGGGAGCGTAGCTTCTCGTCAATAACACGCCGCGCGCCCTCGAGATCGACGAGGCGCTTGAGGTCTCCGCTAAGCACGGCGTCGGCAGCCTTGCGAAGATTGTCGATGAGCAGTGCGGCCGAAGAGCGCCCCTGGCCCCAATCGTCGAACAGTGCAGCTGCTTGCTCAATTGCATTGGGCGGGTTTCCCAACCAAGCGGCGGCATCAGTCAGCTGAGCGAACCGGTCGAGCTCGATCTTCTCGGCGCGAAGATAGTCCCTTGGATCTGTCTGTTTAGGATCGTTCTCATCTGGCAAGCCTGTGCGGCGTGACTGCGGATAGGCGACCGCAAGCAGCTCGCGCAGCTTCGCCTTGGTCAGTCCGGCCAGATCGCCCAGGATATCGTCGGGACTCGACCCTTCGGACGGGCCGCCGCCAAGCAACTTCCAGAGGGTGTCTCGGGCGTCGACAAGTTGCGTCTGAAGGGTCGCCAGCACTGCCGTCGCGGATGAGAGCAGGACCGCTCCTGCTGCGAGCAGACGCTCGACAAAGGAACGACTGGCCGCGAGCCGGAACGCCACCGCATCGAGAACGTCTCTCTCAAAGGCGCCGCAAATGTCGTTGGCCAGCGCGGTGAGATCAGCTTCAATTCGACCCGCGTCGTCGGTGAGCGCCAGAGCGAACCGCTCGATATCGCCGATTGTCTGAAGTGGTGGATTTGCGACAGTGCCAGACAGGCCGGCCTGCAGGTCGGTCATTTCGTCGGCAAGCCCCTGTGTGACCATTGCATCGAGCGCTTGCTGGAGCGGTGGAAACGGTTTGGCCGCATCTCGGGTCTTGCGGAGAATGCTTTGCACCTCCGATGCCTTGAAGCCCCGTAGTGCCGTCGCGTCCTTTCCCATCTCGGCCGCGGTCTGCAGTGCGGTCGCCACCGACTCGGCTGCATCCTGTGCCGCAGACCAAGGCGCCGGCGAAAGGGAGGCGACATCCTTCAGCAGTTTGGCCAACGGCGCGGCTTGCGCCGCGACGGTCGCGGAAAATCCTGCCAGCACCCGCACGAGCGCGACGCGCTGGCGCGGCAGCGCAACCAGAGCATCGAGGGCGGCACTGTACTGGGTCGGATCGGCGCACGCGTAAGCTGCCATCAGCCCCTTTATGATTCCTCCCGCCTGAAGAACGCTTGCCTCCAGTGCCACCGCAGGCTCCATCGCGTCGAGGAGCGAACCCCTGATGGCTCGCGTTGAGGCCGCCAGCGCTGGCTGGGGTGGGCTGAGCCCCTCCAATTCTTTCGCGAATGCTTCCAATTTTGCGGCCACGTCATTGCGCGCGTCTGCGATAAGAGCCGTGGTAGGCAAGAGTTCATCCGCGAGCGACTGCATCACGCTGGTGGCAGTGCCACAGATTTCGTCGATCTTGTCGAGCGCTTGATCGGCGGCGGCACCTGCAGCATTGATTGCCGCGCGCCCCGCATCGACGGCTGCAGCTATCACCGCTGTTGCATTCGCCTCGGCGGCCGCCTGCAAGCCAGCCGCCGCGGCCAGCAAATGCCCGACCATATTCAGTCCCGCTGCAAACATAGTTCCCTTGATGCGGTCTGCGTCGGTAGCAGCCCCCAGCCGCCACTCGTCGAATGCCTGCGAAAGGGCCTTCTGGAGATCGCTCGTCTTTCCGCCAATGGCGTCATTCATGGCTGCGACGAACGCCTGGGCAATCGGGAGGGCGAGGTCGTCGGGCGACGTTCCGGCGCACAGGCCATCCAATATTGTCGCCGATGCCGTCGCCAGCGCCGTCTCCACCGCGGTTTCGAACGCCTCGACAGTCGCCGAACCCAGATTGACGCCCTGTAGTCCAGGCAGCGCGAAGACGAGGCGGCGCCAGGCGCGGAATTGCGTGGTACCGACCGCAAACAGTTCGGTGATCTGACTGCAGACGCGTTTCTGCAGATCATCGAGCTCATGCTTCAGCGCGCCGGCTTCCGTGCCAGCAATCTTGGCCGCCTGCGCGGCGAGACCCTCGAAGGCGACGTTGACGGTATCACGCAGCGCCGCAAGCGCTGGGGAGACAGGATCAGCCGCCACTCGTTCGATGGCCTCGAGAAACAGGCGGCCCGTCGCATAGATATCGGCGAAGGCGTCGAGGAGCGTCGAGGCGCCATCGGCGGTGCCGGCAACAGCGATCGCATTGTCGAGTGCGCCAGAAAGTCCCGTCCAGGCCTTGGCGAGGTCCGGATAGAGGTAGCCGAGACGCCCTACCATCTTTTTCTCGGTCGCCGCATCGAACGGTGCCTGACCGGTCCGTGTAGCCAGGTAGAACTGACGTGCCAGTTCGGTTAGCGCCTCGCGCATCGGCAGAAGGACAAGGTCCCTGACTTTGACGGCGGCGGCGGCTCTGGCGTTCGCGGAGGCGCTATCAAGATCCTCGGCGACGGAAGAGACATAGTGGGTCAGTTCCTTGAACCTCGGCGTGTCACTCAACGTCGAGGTCAGGAACGAGATCACTTGGCCAATCGTGAAGATTCCAAGCAGCCTTGACGATTGATCGAAGAAGGAAGCTGGGTTCGGCGTATCCATTCCGGTAGAGGCCGGTCGATGCAGGGCCACAGCTTGCGTGGAAGCTGACCCGCCGCCAACCGGTCCACGCGATCGCGAGACGCCTTTGAATGTCGTGTCCGGCCGCGCCGGCCCGCCGATGCGGTCGCCCGCTCGGCGTATGTCAAGTTTCACCTTGTCGAGGATGTCGAGATAGATATCCGTCTTCGCGGCACGCTCATCCGCACCGCCAGTAGCCGTTTTCGTCAAACGCTCGTCGGGAGGGAAGCCGAAAGCGCGATATTCGTCATCGAAGATGATGGGCGTCCAGGTGACGCCCCCGCCGGTCATCCGCTCAATCTGGGCTATGCGCACGTTCCCCCTCGCCATGACCGGGAAGAACGGCGGCTGATCGAGGCCTGCCATCAGCGGTGTAGCCAAGAATCTGTCGTTGTGGAAATCGAAGCCCTTCTCGCGGTCGACGCTAACGAGGGCCCCCTGGCAGCCTTCAGATCTTATTGTCCAATCCAGTGTCTCGAAGCTGGTCGCATCCGGCTCTTGTTCGGCCGCGTAGCGGCGCTTGGAACCGCCGAGCGGAAGGACCGTGCGCCAATTGGGCGGCATCGCATCGGAAAGACCATTATACCAGACGTTGAGAGCTTCAAGTGCCTGCTCGTCGTTGGCTGCCGTGTTGTCTACGAAGATCAGCGGCATTCGCGCGGGAGTGCCCCGTTGGTCGATCTGCAGTTCGAACTGAACTTCGCCGCCTTCCCCAGGCGAAACGCGTGGCCAAAAGACGAGGCCTGGCAACGTGTCCTTTGGCGCTTTGTCCGATCTCAGATAGATCCGGCCATTGCGCGTCTCATGGGTGCCATCCTTCTCTGGGGTCGAGTCAGCAGGGTCCAACAGATCGGGCGTGACGCGAGTAAGGATGTCGACGCGGCCGGGCGGCCAAGCTCGGCCCCCATTAGGCTGTCCGGCAGCTGGGTAGCGTTTGTCCGGCTTACCGATGCGCAAGAAAAAGCGCTGCACGAGAAATGCGACGGGCGGTCCTTTTGCTTCCACGGGCATCATGCGCCGCTCCGTCAGCTTGACGAGCGAAGCCCGGTGACCGAGCGGAAACAGAAACCCTTTGTAGACCGCCTCGACGCGGATATCGCGCCCAAGCACCGTCGCCTGGCTCCAGCGCTCCAACGCGAACGCGTCGAACAACGCGCCGTCCTTAACCCTCGCCGAGGCGGGGGGCGAGAAGTCGGTATCCGCGACGAATGTTCCCCCGAGTGCCGTGAGTGAGAGCTCGGTAACGCCCAAGGCCTTCGGGCGATAGATCGTCGACCAATCGCCGACAGGATTTGTGCTGGTTACCGGTTGGCCGTCGAGCGTCTCAAGCACAGCGTCGCGCAAGCGGAAGCCGGGCGGAACCGGCGCTTGGCTCGCATCGAGTATTTGACCATTCTCGCCCCGTGCTCCGAGGACCGGGAGCCCGTAGAGCGAAGACAAGGCGACAATCTCATGGCGATCGCCCGCATCGAGGCCGGTCCGGAAGCGCTCCGGCGCGGCACAGTCGTTGGGATTCTGGGCGCAATAGTCATCACCGGCATCGCTTGCGCCCTTGCCGTAGAGCAGCTCAGCGTTGCGGTAAGGGTCGCGCGATGTGACCGATCGTGCCATGGCCCACGGAGCCCAAGGCCCGTGAGGTGGCGCGCCGGCTTGGCGGTCGACGAGGGCATCGGGGCGAAAATCGGGCGACCAGACGGCACGCATGCTAGCAGCGCCCGCAGCCTCGTCGAGCCAGGTATACCAAAGAGGAACCGGGCCATCGGATCGCAGCTGGAAGTCCTTGCCAGCCCCCGTCACAGGCAGCCGCACGCGAAACCGGGCGTCCTGAGCTGGAGACAACAAGAGACGGAACGGCATCTCGATTGCGGTCTCTTCCAGGCCCGGCGCTTTAACGGACGTCGCTATCTCCGCCATGCGCAAACGACTGGTCACAGTGCCAAGTCGACCAAGCGCTGGTGGACAGTTGGCGTCGGTGCTGAGGGCCCGGTTTTCGTCGTGGCGAACCGCCCAGCTGTCGCCTCGCGTTAGGCCCTGGTAGAGAAGCTTTGCCGCTTCGTCGCGCGTCTCCACGCGGGCCCAGGAGGGCGGGAGCAAGCCGTTTACACCGGCATCCTCCGTCGATGCCGCCCACGCGGCGAGTGGCTCGAAAAGGCGCTCTGCACGCCGCACCACGGCAAGATCAAAAGCGCCCCAGTTCGTCAACGCCTCGAAGGTGAAAGGGAAACTGCCTGCCGGCTCACCAGTCGGCGCAGCGTCCGGTCTACCCCCGTCGAAATCGTCGAGCGGTATCCGAAAGACAAGGCGCGAAGGCCCGGACAGACGCGCTTCGGCAGGTCTGACGAATGCCTCGTCCATCTGCTCGCGGCCGAAATCGAAGGCCTGCAATGTCGCGAGGATCGCCGCCGCGATTGGAGCCGGGTCGCCACCTGATCGCTCGAGACGGGCGAGCGTGCCGCTTCGGCCGATATATCGCGACGTGGCAAGGTTCGGATTGGTTATCCCCGGCAACCAGTTGGGGCCTGCACGGATGCCGGCCGCAATGTCGCTTGGCAAGTTCTTGACATTCAAACGCTCAGATTTGGGCAAGCTGTAGAAAGCATTGAAAGCCGAGTCGTCAGGATCGCGTCGGTCGCGCGCTTGCTCTCTGGCAGCGAGGAAGTCGAGCTGTCCTTTGTCCGTCGGCGGATCGGGTACGTTAGCTGGGATACCTGCGGGCCAGTCGTCCGGTGCCGGCAAGGGGCCAGGCCCAGGAGAAAGTGCCTGCAGGAGTGCCGGGGGTAGTTCGACGTCCGGCAACCCCCGCAATGCCTGGGCGCGCTCGTCGGCCGACTTGAGGTCTGTCGATTGCGATTGTCGCGCGATCTTGCGGGCAATGCGCGACGCCTGAACGTCCAGCCAGTCGGGGCCGATGTAAATGCGCTGATCCAAAGGGAGCTTTTGTGCATCATAGTCGCTCCAGAAAGCCTTTCGAAAATCCGAGAATTCCGTCGTCGGTGCAGCAGCATCCTGAGCCAGACTGACACGGGTCCGAGCATCCTTTCGTTCGGCAAGCGTACCTGACCGCAAAGATCCAGCGAGGTCCTTGATCTCCT
Organism: Mesorhizobium sp. 128a; assembly: GCF_053848025.1. Taxonomy (NCBI): domain Bacteria; kingdom Pseudomonadati; phylum Pseudomonadota; class Alphaproteobacteria; order Hyphomicrobiales; family Phyllobacteriaceae; genus Mesorhizobium; species Mesorhizobium sp. 128a. Next base: position 182,081 of record NZ_JBSPKY010000014.1, read on the forward strand.
GTGTCGGAGGCGGCTCAGGAAGGTCAGGCTCGGCCATAAAACGGCGCAGGAAAGCGCGCTCCGCTACGTGTTGCGGCGGAAACTCGACAATGAGCAAAGGCCGGGGATCATAGGCGTCCCCATAGCGCAGCGGCGAGCTTCCGGAGACTAGCGGATCCTCGCACAGTCGTTCCTCCAGCTGCTCCGGCAGAGGCCGACTATACGGGATGGCGGCGGCGAGGCGACGGTCTGGCGTGATGCGCCAGCCTGCCTTCCCCCGTTCCAAAATCATATCGCGGAAGCCGAAGCGGAGCGAGGCGAGGTCTTCGGGCCGTCGTACCCGCAAATTCGCACGGTTGAGGGCAATCCGGACAGGGGCGACGTCGATGGCCGCCCCGCCGATCTCGATCAGCGCTTCGGCCTGAGGCGGTTCGGAGGTTGGCGGGAGAGCGTCCGCCGCTTCTTTTGTCCACCCGCCCCTTAGGGCGACGCCCGAGATTCGGAAAAGGACCTCTGCCTCGGCGAAAGTAAGCTCGCAGATCGGCTGCGTGAAGCCGATTCGGGGGCTGATCGGCTGCGATCCGAGCCAATCGGGCGCGCTTGCCAGTGCGAGCTGCGCAGCGAAGTATTCCAGTTTGCGAGCCGTTCCGGTGCCCGATGCACCAAGCCGGATGGGTGGAACGCGTGGCCGGGCGCCTTTACGCGGCGCAATTGGGGGCAAAGGATCTGTGAAGAATGCACCATAGCGTGTCTCGACCGGCACTTTAGAGGCCGTGGGCGTCAGAGCAGCTGCGCGACGTGGCGTTCCACCTAGTCTCTGCCAAGCGATTCCAAGGCAGCGGCCGAACACCGTGTTTTCGGCTTCTTTGGCCGCACGACGAACAACGAGCTGCATGGGGGAGCGAAGAGCGATGTGCAAATCTGTCGTCGATGTTCGGCGCCACGCCATGTGCTGCCATGCCATCCAACCGTCACCCTGGCCTGGCGGATCGAGGACAAGCGTCGATGTATCCTTTGCGGCGGTCTGCCCCATTTGCAGTTCGCCCGTCCAAAAGGGTGACGGTCCAGGAAGGGCCTTGACCCGCGCGATCCCGTAGAGGGCACGGCCAGCCTCGGCGGGTAGCGGCGGCGGCGCTTCGTCGCCCTCGAAGAGGCTGCGCACGTCAGCCTTCTCGCTTCCAGCTGGGTCTAGCGGAAGCGGCCCGAGGTCAGTGGCCGGCCCGGTTGCCAACACAGCGAAGTCGATCGCGCCGACGACTGCATTAAGCTTGTCGCCGGGCAGCAGCGAGATGCTTCCCTTCTTCGGACCGATACTCCACGCACCGGTGCTTTTGTAGCGAAGGGTCACCTCTTTCGCGTTTGATGCGAATGCGACGGTGTTATCGAAAAGGGTCAGGAGGAAGGCCCGAGCCTGGCTATCCTTCAGCGTCGATGCTATCTCCTGGTCGCCGCCCCCGAAGAAGTCCGCAAGGCTATCCGTTCTGAGTACGATTGTGCCGAGCGCGGCGTTTGCGAATTTCAACGCAATCGACAGCGACGCGTCGTACACCGGGAACTCGTTTGCGATCGCCTTAAGCGCGATCTCGACTGAAAGCATGAAGCTTGGGCCGCCTGGGAAGCCGCATTCAGCGATCGTCGCGCGCCAACCCTCGCGCGTCCGAGCAAGGACGAAACGCGAAAGCCTTGCCGGTTTGGCAGGGTCGGCAAAACTAGACGCGGGGAGGATCAGACGCTGGCGGTCAGCGTCTGTGGAAGCCTGTTGCAGGCCAACCGTCTTGCCAGATGATTGACCCGAGCGGTTCCATTCAACGACCAGAGCTCGTCGTTCTTGTGTTTCATAAAACACGTCCACAGGGGGGACGGGAATGACCTTCGACAGCGGTTCAGCAGCGGCGGCAAGAGGCACTGACGCAGCGCCAACAAGAACAGCTCGACGCGTGATTTTAAAGGAAGGTCTTGTGCAGCCATCGTCGTTGTTGTCGACGGCCGACTTGTCGTGTTGATCGGACTTTACCTCGTCATTCATGGAGCTGAATCCGATCGATGACGGAAGACAAACGCCTCGCGATCCTGCGGCCCAGCAGAATCAACGCGAGCCCAAGTATTGCACCACTAGCAAGGAGGCCTTTACTGTCGGATCGCCATCCTACGATATGCCCATCGCGCCCCCGATGCTTTCTACTAGATACCAAACCATGACCTAGCGCAAGACACATTGACACGAGAGAAACGCAACTCTCTCGCACCAGCCACGGCAATTCAACCGAAAATCGCGCATGCGCTCTTCATAGCCTTCTTACTCCAGCACCACGATATTTTTCGATCCAACAGCTCTTTCGTCTTCCGCCCCGAGCATGCAACACCAGCCCCTCTTGACGTTTACATAGGGGTCATCCTCTATCGTCAAACTATTATTTTGGACAATTGTCAGGAGCCGAAGTAACGGCTATCTCCACCAATGTGCTTTCGTCGATATTTGACTTGTCACCTTGACCGAACCTGCAAAGCCCTTTCGCGTCCGGCTTTCCGACAGATTTCCAACTGACGTGAGCTCTTCCCGAACCATCGAGCTCCACACTGGGAAACTTCGTCTCATCCTTGGCAAACGGCTCTCCTTTATAAACATCCTGCTTAGAAACTTCATCCACCATAGACACCGATTGGTCTTCACCAACCGCCTTCACATGAATAGCTATGCTTTTTGCAGCAGCCGCCTGCCACACCGGCCAAGTCAACAATAATAGACCGACACCAAATATTTTGATCTTCGGCGACATCGTCATGACAGTCACTCCTCCCAACGCGGTATCCAGGTCGGCACCGGCCGACGAGTCAGCGATTGTTCAAAGGCAGTAGCATGTCCAGGATCTGCTCGACCCCTCAACAACCGCTTGCGGCGGGATCACCGATATCGTGTCATTGAGCCCGAGACCGCATGCTACTGGCTGTCCAACGTCCATCTGAACGTCTCACCTTTTTCGAGCGCAAACCCGTTGCCGCTATCACCAACTGCTGTCGCTCCCGTCAGATTTTCGAGAAACCCTGCGACTTTGTCAGATGAGTTCTTGAGTTGGGTTCCCTCGCCGTAGACCGCGTCGACAATCACGCTGTAGTTTCCCGACTTCGAAATGAAAAAGAGGCCTACGTCGGGCCCGGCGGCAATCCACGTCTTTTGGTCGGTATCGAGCGTCAAACCAAAGGCTTTACCCTCTGTTTCTCCAGCGTTTCCCCTTCCAATTACCGTCCAGTATGCCACGAGGTTTGTCCTCCAAAAAAGCGCTGGATACTGCCCTCGAACAGCGAGACAGTATATATTCGAAACCGAGTTAGGTGGCGCCACTTTGCAGACAACTCTAATATTCGCCGTTTCTGACAACTCGTCAATAGTTCATGCGGCTTTCCAATCGACCCAAAGTCGGGGGTCAGCGGCGACTTCGCAGCCCAGATATGCGACAACATTTGCACCGAAAATCAAGCCCGGCATCCAGATCGCCCGCCCTCAAAGGCCTTCGGCCAGCGGCGCCAATCACAACAATTTCTCGTCATTGCCGAACACCTAATTGCGTCCTTCATACCGCGCTCAATCCCTTCCATGTCCACCGCCAGAACAAAGGCACGATGAGCATATTCGGGTTTCATGGAAGTGTAGGAAAGCAACCGCATCTGCACTTGACCCAAGGGCAGCATTGGCTGCCTCATGCCTGCACGGTCTTGCCAGCTCCTGGCGTTCGCCCTGAAGCGCGCCCGTCGAGCATCGCAACGGACTAGGCCGGCCCGCCATTGTCATTTGCGGTCAGTCGTCGGATCCGACCACAGAAACTCAGGACAAATCCCCTTTTTGATTAGCTCCTTGCCAATTCCATCAAGGCCCTTGGTTGGGTCGTCGTAGTTCGTCATATCCTGTAAGCTTTTCCCAAGCGCAGTCCCACTACTCCAGCATGCCTCAAGGTCAATCAGGAGTGTCGACAGAGCTTTGTTGAACTCTGGCGACCCATCAGGGGATCTGCTAAACACTCTCTTGGTCGGAAATTGAATCCGGTCTCCATCAAACTCCCAGGCATCGCCTTTTCTTATCAATTTACGACCAACATATATTTCTTTAAAGCGATAATAATGTGCGAGTTCGCCTTGTTGCTCGTTTTGATCCGGAGACGTCGACGTTCCTTCTCCTTCTTCTTTGATCATGCCGATGGCGTCCTGCGCATCCTGCAAGGTCTTGACCTGCTTGACTTCTCCGTAGCTGATATAAAAGGCGTCTTGCTTAATATCTGGATTGACTTCGACAAGTCCTTTGAGAATGGTGTTGTAGAAATCACCAATGGTAGCCGGCGTATCAGCGTCTTTTTCCGCAATAGGCGTAAACTCAGGGTATTCTATCTGCATAAATACCTGAATCTGGGCGGGTGAAATCGGCTTCAGATCAACCGGCTCTGGCTGAAATATCCCACCGGGAAGGTAATTTGTTGGATATTTTGGTAGAAAATCTGAATTGGCGATTTTGGGGGTCCTGCCGATTGCTGACAGGATGTTGCCAGCAATAGCAAAATGATACATTTCCTGCCTTACAATATCCTTCAGGGCCCCTCCAACGTCGTCCGGATCTCCTCCCTCAGTTATCGACCACTCCGCGCAGAGGTATGGAGGGATCGTGGAGAATTCCAACCTGACCGCCGTCTGTAACGCATCTTGAAGTTCTGAAAGATTGGAGATCCCATCTCTAACGAATTCCGCTATCGACTTCATTTTGGTCCTCCTTGCATGCTAAGCCAGTTCAAGTGGTTGGCTTGCGTAACTGCTTCTCGAGGTCAAGGAACCGCCGGCTTCTGAGTTTCAAATCGCGTTCCTCCAAGAAAGAACGTATCATTTTGCGGTCTGATGTTCACCCTTGATAGGGAAGCTCTAATATTCGCCGATTTGATCGCTTGAGTGGCAGTCGCGCGGCCTACTCTGCGACTATTGCGTCCCTAACGGCACTCTAGGATTGGCTCTCGCACTGATAGAGGGCAAAGAACTGACGACTTTCGTCGGCAATTGTGTTTCTTTGGTCGTGCAGCGCAATGGTATTGAGACCGAGATCGCCTGCTGCGAGAGCAAGAAGCTAGCGGGTTGATGCGGAAGAACCCACCCTTCGACACAACGCCAGTGGTGTGCGGGCGCACTGGCTGTTCCCGAAGCCCAGGGGCAAGAACCACAACCACATTCTGTTAGCGGAGGAACAAGTAGATGGCTGACCAATACGAAGGACGCGGACTCTCATTGGAACAAGCTGCCAACCGCGCTGTGGAGCAGATCCCCGCGCGAAGCGGTCGCGACTATGCTGTAGGCCGCGTTGTCGAATGGGGACTTCAGCGCGGTGGTTTCATCGACGTAAGGCTCTTCTATGTGATCGTTGAAGAGGACTCCGAGGCTCCCTTCCGGACCGAGAAGTCGTAAATGTCATCCTACTAAGTTCAGGGGACTCGAACCATGAAGGCGCAACGTTTATTCTCGCCGCATCAACATTATTTATTTGTATGTTGTTGGAGCCTGCGGTCGCTCAAGCCACGGGATTCTGCCCCCGGACCTTCAAGCCTTTCTGCGGGGTTTCAACTGCAAGAGGCATTTCAACCTATGCGAATCCGTGCGAGGCCGAGAATGCCAATGCCCTAATACTTCATGACGGGAAGTGCCAGGGCGCGGGACAAAAAGGTGCCCATTTTTCCCGCCGGTATGCGCCAAAAATATCAAGGCGCGGATCGAAAAGACTTATGACAGTCTTTGTTGGGCAGAGAAGGACTGGGCAGTGTTGGTGCATAAAGGGCCCTGCTGATAGCACTGCAAGGCCCGCTGCCGGGCTTCAAAGCCCAAGTCTTTTTATCGCGCTTTCTCGTCCTGAGCACCCATGGCGGCATGGCTATCGTCAGACCACCGGGTTTCATCTTTCGAATAGCTGCCTAGCGTCCTAACAGACCCGCGAGCAACCGTGGACTGCCTGAGGGCAGCAGAGCCTCATCAAGGCCATTCCTTCGATAGTAAGCCAGAAGGCGATCCCGACCGCGGCTGCCATGTGCCAGCGGAAGAAATCGCAATGCATTGCGCCGGAATATCTTGTCGCAAGCGTCGTCCGACAAACGGCACTCAGTTCGAAGGAAAGCATTGATGCTCTCGACATAGTGATTGTAGCCGGCTTCCTTGCCCAACATGATCCAGTCGCTTCCATAAAGGATGTGACCACAGTCAGGATCGAATTCGGTCAACCAGCGGCTGAAGGAGGCCGCCAGGGACTTCCTGGTTTCGGTGTCGGTCGTCAGGACCTCTGAAAAGTAACTGATATCAGCGACAACATTCTGACGCGGGTGAGATTTGACAAACTCGCCGAGTCGCCATTCCCAACTCCCCTGCGGCAAAGGCATTTTTTCCCGTCCTGCCGATTTCGAATCGAAGCTGCCGAAATGGGCCAAGCACACCCGCAAACTGGGGAACTTCTGGAAGACCGGGATCCAATAGGCAGGGTCTCCCCGCTTTTCATATCCAGGACCTGAGCTGTTCGACGCAGCGGCATGGGCAAGGATCGGGGCATCCAGTTCCACACACAACCGATAAAGATCCTCAAGGGCGGTATCCAGCTGCTTGCTCGGATCAAACCCCAAAGCCGCAACGGTGCGCTTGGGATAGGGTCGGGAGTTGCCGGAAGCGCGAAAACCCATGGGTGGATAAAGTTTCGCGCCAACGAAGCCATGCTCTGTCAGTGCTGCCCGCGTCGTCGCCAGCGAACTGACAGCGCTTTTGCGCGCCCGGTAGGCAACCTCTCGCAGTGGATCAAAGCCCATATAGCCATGAACCACGGTGCCTTTCTTGGCCATGCGCTGCGAAATCGTGTCCATGACCAGCATCTGGCGCGGCAGCGGGGAGGCATCGACGTCCTCGTAGAGCCATTCGTCATAGTCCACCAGCGCAGGGGTCAGCATGATAGGTCGAAAGCCCTGCTGTTCGGTGTCTGAAATGAGGCGTTCGACGAGAACGTGACGATAGAGCCTGAAGAGGCTGAACCAGTTCAGATACCTGGCGAGCGCACCCTGGCCGTCGAATGCTCTTTGACTCGCGGCATGGGCATGCGAATATGAAAACTCCTTGTCGGCCCGAAGTGTGACTGTCGGATCCCCAAGCATGTAGTTCAGGAATTTCTCCTGCGCCAAGGGAGCCCGACCCGAGCCGTCGGACAGGCCATCCATGCTGATGATCCGTTTGCTTTTCCGGTCGAGCTCAAGCAAATGCTGTGCGGTGTCCTCAACCGCAGCCTGGCGTGCGTTGTCGGCCGATTGAGCTGACAGACGGGCGTGCCGACCTGTCGTCAGGTAGGCGTCTTCCTGATCGGCGCTTGGCGCCTTGTCAGCTCCCAGCAATCGCACGATGAGTTTGTAGAACTCATCTGCCACATCAGGATCTCGTATCGCCAAGATTTTGGCCGATTGCTTGGGAAAATCGTCGAACACCACCTGGCGAAGAAAGCGTGCTGTCGGCAGGTCGGACGCGTTGAACACATGACAATGGGCGTCGATTAGACTTGCGTCGTGTCCGGGTTCGGTCCCGCCTTCCGTCTTACAGCCTGCAGCAACGGCAACGAGAGACAGCGATGACTGCTTCATGAAATTTCGACGATTCATTATTCTCCCCCCGACAGACCGATACAAGCACAAGGCGTTTCCACAATCGATGTCGTCTCATCCATCATAGTGTCCAACTGCAGCACTCAAGTTCGTGTTCGGCGACGCTTATGCTGGTGGACGGCCTGAACGTCGTAAGGATCGACGAATGGCCAGAAGAATTTTCATGTTAGATTTTTCCCCTCCCGCCACACCTGGGGTCGCTAGGGAGATTTCCGCTCTCCAAGTGGAAGAGCCGATATAAACTTCCGCTCTACCACCTCTGATAGTCAAAAAACTATCCCAAAACTCAAGGCGGCATCAAGTACCGCTTCTCTGATTATGTGATTTTTATGACAGATGGCGGCCCCTGGGCATTTGGGGTATTCTTAATTGTTTACTGTCGTTATATTTACGGGGGGTTTGATCTTCCTGACGCCATATGCGATCTATTCGAGCGGAATCGACCATGGAAAATATGCCGAACAAAGCCAGATCCTCAGATCGGCCAGGATTGTTGGCGCGACGCGCTCCAGCAACATGGCGTGAACTGCCTCGAGAGGCGCTGTCAGACGTCCTGAAACAACAGCGCGAGATCCTTGAACAGCTCGACCTTTGCAGCCGTCTCCTAAGCAGCCTACCGGAATTGAACGTGTTGGGGGACGGCCAGCGAGCTGACACGCAGGCGGCAATCTCGCTATGGCATGAAACCCTTGTGCTCGCCGCTGCTCGGAACGCCTCGCTCATACGCTCAATATTGGTGGATATTCCCGACGAGCCCGACCCGATGAAGCGGGCGCTGGCTTTCTGGCCGATTGTGAGCGCTTGCATCGACGATATTGATGCCAACCCTTCCGACAACACCAAACGCTTTCTTCTTCATGTCGCCTGGCATGAAGGCGATAAGCTGCAAACACGCATTCAATACGGTGGCGGGCCAGCAAGAAGCTTCTTCCAGTTCGAGGCTTATCGAGCGAAGGAAGCGCTGCAATATGCCCGCCGGGCAGGCTATATCGACAAGCTTGCAGCGGTTTCCGGAAATACCAAGAAACAACTGAAAGATGCAGAGGATGACCTTCCCGATTATGATCCGAAGGACCGCTCATCCTCGTACTTTCCCGACGGCAACCTCATTCGCACATTACTTGAGCAGAATGACGGGTTTGGCACCTATTTGGTCCGCATCGCCTTCAAGAAGGTTCCTGCATCGATCGGCCAAACCAATGCCGATCATGCTGCATACTGGTATTCCTATTGGAAAGTCAGTGGGGGAGATCCAGACGCGCTGAAGAAGGCGTTCGCGAAGGAGGCGGACGAGGTCGACAAGCTGATCGCCCTATTGTTCTAGTTCGGGATGAGGCAAGGGAATGACCTGGCACCCTGCCCTGCGATCCGGGCCCCTTCGTCGCTTGGCGACTTTCGGCAACTGGAGGCTACAGCAAGCGAAGGCGTTTCCTGCGGCGATTGCCTCACTTGATCCCTTCGTGCAGTCTGCTCTTGAAAGCGAAGGATTGACCCCTCGAGTCGGCACATGGATTTGACCCAACCTGAATGGGGTGAAAGCGACGCCCTTCAGTTCTTTGGCCGTCATCTCTTGGCGATCTGTGTAACGTATCGATTGGCGGACGCTCGCAAAGACAGCGCGCTATCCTTTGCCGCCTATAACGGCACGCTGATCGATATTGCGGGCTCAATCTGTTTCCTGACGGCAGGCCATGTTCTGGCTGACCTTGAACAAAAGCTCGCCGATGACAGGATCGAAATCGTCGATGTCGCTTTGGCAGACACGTACGCGAAAGGCCGCGTCAGCGACAAACCAGTTCCGTTCGACATAAGGAATGAACCATTCTTCTTTGTCGATGACGACGAACAGGGGCTTGATTTCGGTGCAATACCGCTGCGCCCCTACTACACCAATCTCCTGGCAAGGAACGGAACGATTGCGCTTGATGAGGAGCGGTGGACGCATCAGCACCGAGTCCGCTTTGATGGTTACGCGATGCCGGGCTGCCGCAGGAGTTTACGTCGCCCGTCGTAGACAGATCGGGAAATGGAGCGGTAACGCCGACGATGTTTCGCGTCGTGCGCCACGAGACGCCGCCTCCAGGTACGCGCGCAACGACTTACCCCCGCTTCATTGCGGAAATCGACAATGGCGTGCCAATCAGGAGCATCGAAGGCATGAGTGGCGGGCCGATATTCGGGTTCCGGATAGAGGGCGAGAAAGCTGTTCGGTATTGGGTTGTCGCTCTGCAGAGCGCTTGGCTTCCGACAAGACGTATCATATTCGGATGCCCTCTTGCCACGCTCGCTCCGCTCTTGAAGGACTTGATATGCGGCACATCCTCAGCCGAGCGACCGTAGGCGCGAACCTTTATCACCGGCTGGGACGATTATCCATGAGATGGATCTGGTGAAAAACGCAGGCGAGACGGGCGCCTATTTCAGCGCCGAACTCGCCAAGGCCGTCGGCGGTCGCGAGGTGCGCGGCGACGGCATGCTGGCGGCGGTCGAGTTCGTCAAGGATCGCGTCTTCTTCGATGCTTCGCTGAGAATCGGGCCACAGATCGCCACGGCGCTGGCGGCCAGCGGTGTCATCGGCCGCGCCATGCCGCAGGGCGACACCCTCGGCTTCGCGCCGACCGGCGAACAGATGCTGGAGCGCGCGGGCTGAAGGCGGGCGAGCGGGTGCTGGTCACGTCTCCGGCGGCGTCGGCTCGGGCATCGTGCAACTGGCAAGGGCGCGCGGCGCCATCCCTTATACGGTCGTCGGCAAGGGCAAGGAGCGGGCAGTCCTCGACATAGGTGCCGAGAAGGTGATAGCGCCCGGCGTCGCCGATCTGCCGGCCGCCGTCAACGAAGCGACCGACGGAAAACTCGTCGACGTTGTCGCCGACCTTATCGGAGGCACCATCTTCACGACCTGTTGCGCATCCTTCGCCGCGAAGGCCGCTACGCGACGGCCGGAGCAATCGCCGGGCCGGTCGTGCAGCTTTACCTCCGCACCATGTATCTGAAGCAGCTCCAATTGCACGGCTCGAGCCAAGGCACGCGGGCGAATTTTCGCCGCATCGTGCGCTTCATCGAGGAGAAGAAGATCGAGCCCCTCGTCGGCGGTGTCTACCGCTTGTCGGACTTTCACCGCGCGCAGACGGACTTAATGGCAAAGGACTTGTCGGCAAGTTGGTGGTTGTGCCGGACGCGATGTGGATTGACGGCCAAGATCAGTGATCCGGGGCCGAACTGACGCGCCCTCAAACTATGGTTGGTTGGGTTAGTTGACCTTCACCCCCTGACCAACCGTGTCTAGGGTGGTCACCAGCAATTTCTGATTCCAGGCGCTGGCGGAGCCGATTTCAACGCCGACATTTTGGCGCAAAGCGAACCCGCCTTTATGCACGCCGTTCTACGCCATTGGCCTCTCTCATTTTGAAAGGGCTTTACTTGATCAGGTCACGGCCAAGATCTTTTGAGTAGCTAACCGATGTTCATTGAGACTGCAATCCGCAAGCGGGAGAGCGCGCTGTAACGTAGACCGGCTCCCAACGATCAACGCCTTTGCAAGAGTAGCGATATTGATCGTGCTTGAACGGGTTCCACTGGACTCGGTGGTCTTCCGGCAAAGGCTCGAAGGTGACCACCGCACCGGGATGGGCGCTCTCCTGCTTCAGCTTCTCCGTCGCGCAAAAGCTCGTCGGATCGCTGCCGCCGTCACGCCATCCCGAATCTGCCGTCCAAGGCTCCTCATGAGTCCAGTGGTCTATGCCATGATCGGGGTGCGCGCAAAGCGCGTAGCAGGAGTCTGGATAGGGACCTCCTGACCCTGTGGTAACAGGAACGCTCGCCATCGCTTCGGTAGACGGGATCGCAAGCGCTCCAAAGTCGCCGAAGCGGTTGTCGAGCACCCCGACGATTTCGCCTGCCGCGTTGAAAAGTGGCGATCCGCTGTAGCCACCCACTGCGGCGATTCGATCGACTGTAAGCTTATCCCCACTGCGCGATACATCAGTCTCGGTGAGATCAGTCGAAGTAGGGTGTGGAACCGTGTCAGTTCCCCAGACAATCGCCACCAAAGTCGGGAAGCCTCCGGGGCGTTGCGCAGCAAGTTTGGCGTACTGGAAACAGTGGCCATCGACGCGTAGCAGCGCAAGGTCGACGCCTAGGATGATTTTCACGTAAGCGTTTTGGGAAATGACGTGCGGCGATCCCGCGTGATCGAGCAACGTCACCTCGACGTGCCGATCCGGAGTTTGGTCCGGTCCTACCTTGCCCCAGTCCTCGTCTTTTCCAACGACGTGCAAGGCCGTCAGGATGTATCCTTCAGGAGACACAAAGATACCTGTCCCTGCGTCGATTGCTTTTGGCGAGCCATCAGCGCTGGTGCCGAACGCGTGAATCTTCACGACCGCCCCGCGATTAGCATCCCAGATTTTGCCCTTATCAATCGCTTGCGCCGATGCTCGCTCCGCATAGAGGAGACCACAGGCACACAGCAGGAATGCTGCCAGTCTTTCCATTTTCGCGGCTCCTGCGATCACGAGTGAGGGGGCAAGGCTACGATGTCGCGGCTGTAGGCGCCCCCCATTCCAGGAATCGATATTCGAACCGAGTAGGCGCCTGGTGGCGACGTGCTTACCGAAGCGGAGAAGGACAGCGTTCGGTTAGCTTCATCAGTGACCGACGTGGTATCCTGCACTGGCAACTGTTGAGATCCCGTGGGGTCACTCAGCATGAGGTTCGGCTGCAGGTCGCCTTTCGCGATCGGGTCAACGAAGACAATCGAGATTGTGAGACGGGCTCCGTCCCCCGCCTTTACCACAGACTTATCGAACTCGGCCTTTACCATCGAAATCTCGACGAGGCGGTCGGACGCTGTCCGCGCAAGCGGAAGGCTGGCCATCGCAATTGGGGGTGGCCCCGCGTTCTTGTTCAGCATGCGCTGCAGCTTGTTCACCACCCCCTTGTCATCGAAGATCGTTGCATGATCGGTGAAAGCTGGCAGGCTTTGGCCAGGCCAGTCCGAATTTGCCGCGCTCCACAGCGGGACGGTTCCGTCCCCGACGCTCTGGCTGAAGTGCCAGTGCTCCCAGGTTCGGACATTCGGATCGACGTAGAGGTAGAGGTTGGTTGAGAACTTGTCCCCCGCAATCAGTGTCTGCTCGATGGTGGGAGGCAAAGGCTGCCGCAATATCGCCTTCAGCTTCCGAGCGTTATCGAGATCCTGAAGCACGTTCGCTAATCTCGGTCCGGTTCGTTCCTCAGGCGGTATCCAGTCGCCTGCCTGCCAAAGCTTCGCGTCCGTCGGATCGAATTCCGTGAACCCGCCCTGCACTGGCCGTCCAAAGCGGCAGCAGTGGTCGTAGCTGGGGAATAATTCATACAAAGACGGAAATGAAAACATCACTCGGCGGATGGTGCCGATGCCACCTGATAGCCAATTTTCGAACCCGCCCCATCCGTTCGTCATTTCGGCAAGCGCGTTCATCGACCCTCGACTTGGAACCGCGAGGCTGATAAACCGCGCGACGTGGGCGTCATTGGCATTCTCGTTCAAATATATTTTGACAATAAGGCCGCCCATACTATGGGCCATAATATCGATATCCTTCCCCTTAAGAGCAGGATTACCATCGATAAGCTCCTTCAGTTTCAACGCATTGTCGAAATTGCTTTTTCTCCAGTCATAATAAAGTATGAAAAGATTGCTGCCCTCCTTGTAGTTCAACGCCTGAAGAACAGATAGCAGACCGTCATATTGGTGAATTGTCCAAAACGGCCCGAGAACATTAATGCTCGTGATAAGATGGCCAGGATGAAGTGGTGGCTGCGGTGGGGTTGCGCCGAGTTCGAGTTTTTCGAAATTGGATAACGATGAGGAATCCCCCCATACAACCTTACCGTCGTCGTCAAGCAGCTCCGTGCCAAGGATACCGGGTACAAACACCAACGGCCTGAGCGGTTCGGGCTGGCCCTGCGCAAATGCGCCAACGTCCAGCGATCCGACGTAGATACAACTAAAAACGAAGAGCATCGCGAAGCTATTACGCACTTTCCCGATCATGGCTGCCCCCCCGGGCGGTACCGGAACTGTAGCCTATGCCAAAGTCACGGATCTGATAAGACGTCTGTGTTAATTCGAGCGGGCGACGCTTGGAGTCGGCTAACCCTCGGCGCCTCATTCGTGGCCCCTTTGGTGTTGTTGCTTTGGATCGAATGCAAATCTGAGCTGATTGTCTGCTTCGGATATGTGAACTGCTCGGGAAAATGACCGTGTGGGTATTCAGCGAGCAATAGCTCAACGCATGTTGTACCATCGACCGCTAATCTCCAAATGAGTTCTTGTCCGCGTGCTCCGGCGAGGCGCGCCAGGTGCTGCTGGTCGAGTTAACGCATGCTAGCCAATCGCCCGCCGGCAATCTGCTTGGCGATCTGGAACAACGATTGATACACCTCAAACCTCCTCGTAGTCGCCGCGATCCACCCGGATATAGCCGCCTTCGCCAAGCGCCTCGGGCGTCATCACCTCTGTGTCGGCGACAGCCGGAAGTTCCTGGAAAGCGCTGGCCCAGTCGTTCTCGAATATCTTGGTGAAATACTCGGCAATGCCCGGATGTGTCAGCCACACGCCCGCTTCGCGGTTTTTCGATACCGCCGCATCCGACCAGTTCTGCGAACTCACCAACACGCTCTTGCCGTCGACCACGATCATTTTATTGTGGCAGTGCACGAATTCATCCGTGTTGATGTAGCGGATGTTGTCGGCAAGGTTCAGGCCATACGCTTCAGCAAGATTCTCCAGGTTTTTCTTTTCCTTCACGATATCGCTCTTGCTGAATAGCTTGCCCAGCACGATTCGCACATCGAGGTCGGGAGCCGCATCACGCGCCTTGGCAATCGCCGCGAGAAGCTTGCCGACAAGCGGCTGGGACGAGCGGATATACTGCTGCTCGATCAGGACAGATTTGCGTGCTTTAGCGATAAGGCCGGGCATGACATCCATATAATTGTCGGGGCTCAGCACTGGTTGGATCATCAGTTGGCCGTCAAGCTGGAACTCCTCGCTCGGGAAGAGCTGCGCGGGTATGTGCTTCGGCGCCGCCTCCACCAGGAAGAACTCGTCTTCGACCGGCTTGCGTAACATTTCGGGCACGGCCTCAACCAGAGCCATGTCGGACTCGAGGATGTCGGTGAAGAATCTCGCCAGTTCGGTCGACTTGATAGCAAGGCCGGTGTCGCGGTTGCCAGTCCGGAAATGGGCGGTCGCCTGGCCATCCTCGACATTCATCGGGATGCTGTTGGCGCTGTAGTTGCCGCTCTGCACCAGCACCCACTCGTCATCGATGACGATCACCTTTTCGTGCGAAGAGCTGAACACATGCACGGTTGGGTTCGCGCAAGAAGGCGCTGACACGCCATGCACTCCCATCTGCTGGAGACGGTCGAACATATCGCTCTCGGTCTTGGTGTCGATGTCGAGCATAAGCGACACCTTCACCTTGCGCGCCAGCGCGGCAAGTAGGAGCTCTTCCATGTACGGAGCAGTGAAATCGTAGATGCCTATGAGGATTGATGTCTGGGCGCTGTCGATCAGCCTCTTTGTCACCGCGAATGTCGAGTCGGGCGACGCGTAGCAGATAATCTGTTTGTCCACCTGGAAGGTGGGTATGTCGCGTTTGTCATAGCCTTCGAGACGGCAGCTTCGCGGCACCATCTCCGGAATGGCGATCTCGATTGTGGTATGCTTGGCGACCGCCTGCGGGGCGGCCAGAGCGGGCATGCGGGTTTTCAGCATATAGGTAGGCATGGCATTTCCCCCATCTGCATCATTGTGCCTCGAACGGCTCCGAATCTTCGACGACGACCGGCACATCGACCGGCTTTCCTTCATGCTCGGTCGTTAGGGCCGTCGGCAGGTCACGCGCTGTGCCTGGTTGGACATACACAACCACGACCCATCCCTCGCGACCGAAGCTTTCTCCCTTCGCGACCCCTATCGCATGCGCTCCGACCTTGGCCAGATCGTCCGCATGCTGCGCCCGCGCGCTGTTCGCCTGGCTCAAGGTCGCCATGACGCCTCCGTCAAAACCTGAACTTCAAGGCCTCCATGACAGCACGTATCGGCGTGAACACGCTACCTTTGGGTGATCCGGCGAAATGGAGACCGACGATGGCTCCGCTGTCTTGCGCCACGACGAGCGCCCCCGAATCGCCTCCTCCGGTATAGGTGTCGCAAAGCACCTGACCGGTAAAGCCGATCACGCCGACACCCTCATATCGCACCAGGACACGGAAATCGACGTCGCGCACCATGGACTGTGTGTCATTGGTGGTTCGGCCGCGCTTCTTCACGGCCATGTCGCGTTGAGGCGTTGCCACTTTCAACGGTGTCTTTGCCGACCAGATATCCTCGTCGATGGCGCCCAGCCTGTCCTCGTCGACTTCGGCCAGCGCCGCATCTAGAGTGTTGGTAAAGCTTGGACCGGCCGTGAACTGCGTGAACGCGGTGAGCTTGGCGACGACGTCACTGGGCTCATCGCCACCGTCTTGCGGGCCCGGATAGAGAATTGCATCACCCGCGGCGCCAAGCCCTGAATTGGCTAGGACGTGGGAATTGCTCAACAGGAAGCGCTTGCCCTCTTTCTTGACTATCGCCCCGAGTGTGCCCGCCGTGATGTCCTTGTGACCTACGCTGAAGCCGCTCTTGAGCGGGCTTTTCATGATGTTGGCCTGAGGCACGATATCGCCGATCTCGATCACGTCGGTGTAGACCGCCCGCCCGTTGGCGGCGGCCATTACCGGCGGTAGGACTTGGTCGGAAGGAAGCTCAGCTGTCGGGATCTTGCGGCGTACGTAGAAGACGATGCTGAGGTCCTTGGTCCGCTCTTCGCCCGCCACCTTTCGTGCGATGCCGGCGCCGACGATGTTCTCGTCCTCGAAAATCGTGCGAACGCGGTCATAGTGGCGGCGGGTATTGAGGCTCAGCGTCTCGGGTTCCGCGATGTCGGGCGTGGTCACAAGATCCAGCATGTCGCGCAATGTTTTTGGCGTCGACAAAGGCAGCCTCCCCTTCGGCAGTCAGAAGACTAGTGGAAAGCATTCCATGTCATTCTTATTAAACAGTCAAGGCTTCTTCGAAGATCATCGAACGAAATTACATCAATAATATTAGCTGATTAATGAATGGGTTGAGAACAAGGCCTTCAGCGAGCGGAAATCGGCGCGGAACGCCGCAATATGCAGTCGAGCCACCTTGGGCAAACCCGGCCAGGGACTCCCGGAGATGGCGCTCATTTGATGCAGGCGGAAGCCTATTTCCCGGCGCTGGACAGCGCCGGCTCACATACCTCCCGGCGCCTCCGGCGCAGGTGGACAATCAGATAGCAGCAGCAGATTGCCAAACGCCTTCGCTGACACCGCGTGCGCGCTCGTCGCACAAGGCGTGGGTGCTTCGATCGTCGTCTGCTGCAGTAGGTGTTCGAGCGGGAATTCCGAACAGCACTTGAGGAAAACCGAAGTGGCCGGCTGTCTTATTTGATGAAGGATAGTATAGCTTCGGGACCTAACGAGAACATTGGGTGATGGTCTCGCTCTACCGTTCTGGCTGTACCTACCGCGCTTTCTCTCGCCAGGATCGCCAAGGCGTAATGAGCCACCAAACGACAAAGGGTGCGGCACTGACAGCGGCGACAATGGCCAGGACAGCCTCATCGACGAGGACGAGCGAGACAGGCACCACCACGCCCGCGTAGATCGTCGAAAGGTTCACCCGGTAGGTGAGCTCGACAAAATAGTATTTGAGCATCCGCAGGATAAACGACCATTTGTCCATCGCTGCGTCATCAACCGACAACGAAACATTCACATCGTCGATTTCGCTCAACATGCTGACGAGACCGCTAAAGTCGTGGGGCTGGACATAGGCGTAGTCGCCATTGAGGGAGACGAAGATGTCGAGAGTCCTTGTGCCACTACTGCTACGCACGTGAAGACACGCAAGGTAGTGCTTGCTGCAGATAAAATTCGGCTCAAAGCGGAGCTTGTTGAAGACGGAATCCGTCGATGCCATCGACTTGAATTGTTCAATGAGCTCCGGCAGGTCATCATTCAGGTAGAATTCGCCGCCGCCAAAGATCGTGGAGTCCGGGTCAATAAGCTGAAAACGAAAATCGGCGAGCGGCGCACTCAGTTCGTCAGCCGAATTGATGTTCGTCGCCAGTACGGTATCGCCATCGTGCTCCAGATACTGCCCGACTTCCGGAATGAATGTCATTGCCCGATCTAGCTTCTGCAGAGCCTGCGCCCTCTCCAAAAGCGCCCGTCAGGGCGATCTTGACGGTGCAGTCCTGGACGAGATGCTCGAGCGGTGGAGGGAAATCCCCGCCTAGGGCTTGCTGCTCCATTTCAGGGTAACCTTCAAGCTGGCTGAGCCGCTTCCTTTGACGATCAGGGCTGTATGCTTTCCAGCTTCGACAGCCGCATCGAGCCCGATCTCCACTTGTGCCTCTGTCGGCCGAGCCGTCTGAAGGGCCGTGCCAATCATCGACCCGACCTCTTGGAGAACCTTAAGGTTTTCGTTGAAGTCGAAGCTATCGCCTGCTGCGACCTCCTCACGTCCTCCAATCTCCGCTTCGAGCAGCATCTCATTGCCGCTCGGTAGGCGGACCATGACTTTTTCCATGAGAATCCCCAGTGGCCCTGACTATCATTCCCGAGGGCCGACACGCCACGACTGTGTTGCACAACGCGTTATGCGCGCGCTCTTGTCGATATGGTGGAGCGCCGAAGCAACGCGGCTTTCTTGGAACTCGCCGATCCTACAGCGCTGTGCCAGGGCCAGCCTGGCAGAGGCTCTCTTGCGAGCCTCAGGTCAAAGTTTCCGGCTCATGCCCTTGTTCGTCGCGACGACAGTCTCGCGGACAGGGAACGGGATCCCTGGAAGACTTGTCGCAACGGCCGTGATGCTGCTCGACTAGCTCGGTCTAGAACACAACCCAACCGCAAAACGCGCCTGGCGAAATACTCCTACGGATCGGGGGCCGCGCTCCCGCGCAGGGCCAGGGAGGCGAATTCGGCCCGGCGGGGGCAAGGCCCACTGCCCACGCGTGTCGTCTGCGGCTGCTGCGTCATGCCTATGCGGCCCGATCGACGCGAGGGCCGCCGCTGCCCGATCAAACAGGTTGGCAATCTGATCGCAATGGCTTTGCGCTGTGCGGTCGGCGGGCCGGCCTCCGGACTGCCCGCCAGGCTCGCGTGAAAAACTACGAAAGTGTGTAGCGCGCCCCCCTGACAGGTGCCGCGTTGCCGTGCTATCGGTGCGCGATTGAGGGGGAACATCATGGCAAGATGCACGGCGCCATCACGAGGCCATCGCACAGCAAGCGGTCGAGCGGAATGCCCTGCATGCGGTGGTCGCGGCGGTTACAGCGGTTACAGCGGCTACAGCTCGTACTCGCCGCCGTCTTACTCGCGACCGTCCTACGTGTCGTCGGGAAGCGGCGGGGGCGGGTCCAGCAGCGGGGGTGGGTCCGGCAGCGTAAGAGCGAAGTGGTCGAAAGCCAGTTCCACCGTTTTATATACGCCTGGGGAAGTTAAGGCACTCACGCCCATCCGCGAAACCGTCGAGAAGCGAGCGGATCTACCCGATCTTCGTGATGTCTTCCTATGTCATGCGTGGGCCGACCGGCTGGAAGATGCCACGGAACTCTACGATCTGCTCAAAGCGCTCGGTGTCACTGTCTGGTTTAGCGAAAAGGACATTCCTCTTGGATCGTCGTTCCTTCGCGAAATTGATAGGGGATTGGCAAAGTCACGCGTCGGGATCGTGCTGGTGACACCCGCGCTGCTGCTTCGCCTTCCAACAGGGGGCGTTGCAGACCGGGAGCTTTCGGCGCTTCTCGCGACTGACCAACTCGTGCCCATTATTCATAATACGACTTATGAAGCTCTTCGAAACGTCAGTCCTTTGCTGGCCTCGCGAAACGGCCTAAGCACGGCAGAAAATTCGCTGGCAAACGTCGCGGCCAAGCTCGCCGATCTCATCGCCAAGTAGCGACATCGTCGCAAAGGTATTTCAGCGACCGTCGCGCGCCTTGGCGTAGCTGTTCGCCTGGCCCGAATGGGCGCGCCGCCGGTTCAGCTACACGCCTGACGCGTCGAAGCCCCTCGGGCAAGTCTGCCCCGCAGGGGTGGTCGCCAAGCGAGGAATATATAAACGGGCTTTATGGTCCGGGGACCGTGCATGAAGGCGAAGCCCTGGCCCGCAGAAATCCGCCGGGGGCTCTTTTTGCGTTCTGCGCTATGCAAACCGGGCGGCCGATTTAGGCGGCAATTGCGGGAAGATCAGCGGATGCCCTCGTGTCAGCGCCACCCGCAAACCGCGCGATTGTGGCTACCACATTGAGGCTATTCTGATTGAAACCCCCTCCCGCTACCATCGATCCCCACACACCTGTGCGGGTTTTGTTCGCTGTGGGGAGCGCTTGTAGCGCTCCTCCGCTACCATCGATCCCCACGACGAATTTTTTCCTATTTTTATCAATGGGTTGCGTGGTGAGCAGGCCATTCAGGTGGCCTTTAACCTCCACCTCAACACCCGTCCCGTCTTCCTTGCGGAAGACGGTGGCCGTCGAAACTATCTCTCGAAGGAAGTCGGCGCTTTCGGCAATGCCTGCGACTCCTCCCACATGGAACGCCTCGTGAAGGTCACGCATAACCGTTCAAAGCGTTGCGCAGCGGCTGGGAGGAAAGTCACTATTTTCTCAGGCTCAGGCTGCTCCGCCAATTCGACTTCGACGGCCTTCCGACGTTCGCGGATCGCGCGGATTTCATCGGCCACCTCCTCGCCTTCAACGATGCCCTTGGCAATCTGATCGACCACGCGTGACATTTCCCGTTTAGCGGCTTCAAGGTCGCGTGCGAGCTTGATCCGTTTGGCTGGTTTGTCACCGATCAGACGCTGCCGCTCTTCCTGATAAGCGGCGATGTAGGTCGCCAGATTCTCATGCGAACACAGTTTCGCAACGAGGCTTCCGACGACCAGCTTTTCGATCGTATCAAGATAGAAGGTCTTAGGGTCGGGGCATGTCCTGCTTTCATGCGCGGCGGAGCATCGGACCCGGATCCGGCCGGTCTTGTCGGTGCCCATAGTAGACATACCGGCTCCACAAGCCCCGCACTTCAAGAGACCTGGTAGGACCGTTTGGCCTTCGCATCTTTGTCGCGACGTCCGGCCTCACTCGTTCCCGTCGCGTGCCTTGGGCGATCTCCCAAAGCTCATCCGCAACGATACGAAGTTCGGGAACCTCCACGCGCTTCCATTCGCTCTCCGGGTTCGGCCTACTTACACGCCTGCCCGTGTCTGGGTCCTTAATCATAGCGACCCGGTTCCATATGCGGATGCCAACATAGAGGCAGTTGTGAAGGATGCCATTTCCACGCTGCGCTGACCCGATACTGGTCGAGGCATTCCAGCGCGGTCCGCGCGGAGGCGCGATGCGATCCTTGTTCAACCCATACGCGATTTGGCGGGGTGATAGGTCATCGCCGTATTCACGGAAGACGCGACGAATGACTTCCGCTTGGTCCTCCACAATAAGCATCTTGCCCTTGTTCAACGGATCTGGCCGGTAGCCGTAGGCTTGGCCACCTCCTGAAAGCCCCTGTTCCACGCGTCCGGCGAGCCCGCGCCGAACTTTGTGAGCGTTGTCCTCTCGGAACAGTTGTCCGACCAGACCACGAGGGCCGACCGTCACTGTATTTGCCTTGCCGTCGTGGACACCAATAAGGTCGATATCCAGAAACTTGAGTCGCTTGCTGATCCCAGCGAGGTCTTCCATGTCGCGTGACAGGCGATCCAAAGCTTCGACAATTACGACGTCAAACTCCCCCATCATGGCATCGCCCATGAGGCTACGAATGCCGTTGCGGTTGTGCATCGAAGTGCCGGACTTGACTGCATCTGAATAGACTTTCGCAACCTCATAGCCGTTCTGGATCGCAAAGGCACGGCAGAGCGCCACCTGATCGTCAATGGAGTGGTCCGATTGGAGGTTTGTTGAGAAACGAGCGTATATCGCGGCGCGTGCCATGAACTATCCTTCGCGTAATGATCGCTCATAGTCATCGCGGGCGGCTCGCTTTGCAAGCGAGACCATCAGTCGGCGTTGAAAGCCATCTGGAAGACTGATCGTATAACTATCGGGCCGGTCGGAGGCGTTCGTCTCGACGGATTCCCATCCCGTCTTGCTTACAGAACAGCCATCAGCCAGTGCTGACGGCGGCAGCGGCCGCGATTGACACGCCGCAGTTCCCTTTCTGCCGTTGTCGCCTGACTCTGCCATAGTGATCCGATCGTTTCTCGGATCGCTCGTGCTTCAAAGGGGCTTCGTCCTCGTGTTGTGCGACGAGGACACTCTGGCCTGAATTTAGGCGAGTCCCGTTTATCTCCAGGGCTGCGCTTCCTCCCGTATTTGCTGGGCTGGAGAGCTAATATTTTTGGTCGTAAATTTTTTTTCGTGGTTTCAGCATCTTTCGCTATGAGCAGCCAACGACCAAAGGTCGAACCCCATTCAATATCGAGAGCGCTCCTCGGAAAACGACCGTAAACTTGCTCCTCGTTCCTGCCTCGCGCAATCGCAGTCGCAACGACGCGCCTCCATACCCTGGTCTCCGGAAGCAGGGGAACACCACGCCTTGAACAAGGCCAGACGCATCGCAGGCAACGTCCCGCAAGCTCGCCGGCTCACCCGTCGATCGCGCTCCGAACTCGAGCATTACGCTCGGCGCCACATAGCCCGAGCCAGCCGTCGTTGCCTCATAGTCGATGAAGAGCTTCTCGCCTTCGACCCGGATCGCGACGGCGAGCGCCTCGCCAGCCAGCGCGTCGGAAATGATCGGCTGAACGGTGTCAGCCACCCACTCCGGCAGCCGCGTACGCACTTCGCTTGACCAGCGCTTTTCCTCGCTGCGGGTCGTCGGCAACGCTTCGCCATTATTGCCCACCAAGTCGGGCGGTATCGCTCGGATGTCGTAGGTCAGATCGACGTCCTCGGAAAACCGCCGGATGACCCCGTAGGCCTTGGACAGCGAGGTGCCGCCCTTGAACACCAGACGTTCGCCCATCGGCGATCCGTAGAGCGTAGCAAGGCCCAAACCACCCACACATCCTTTTCGAGGAGGATGCCGGCCGCCCCGACTTATCCGCTGCGACGCTCAGAGCCTCGCGGCGATCTTCGATTGAAAAACGCATCAAGACATCAGCCATGCGCGGCCTTCCCCACGCTGCGCGCGAGCCAGGTTGGAAGCTGTGGCGCCGCCGCAACCAGCTCGTTGAAGGCGGATCCCGGAAGCTTCTGCTTCAACGTCTGCAGAGCGGCCTCCGCCTTCTCCGGCCCAAGCCAGGCCAGCGCGCGGACCGCCTCGCCAGCCGGCCGATGAGCCATGGCGAGCTGCCAGGGCGGAGCGTGGCGAAGCTCGACCACCTGCTTGCCGAGATTCATCGTCCGGGTACGTCCGGAGGTCAGGTACACCGACCGAACCGGCACCTGCGTGGTGAGACCAAGGTTGTTTGCGGCGGCCGCCCCGCTCGGGAGGATGACTTCACCGCGCTGGCTGGCGAGCGCCTCGAGGGCCTGATCCACGGACGGAGCCCTCGTGCCGAAGCGGCTCGTGACCGGGGGGAGATAAACCCCGCGACCCGCCCGGATCAGTTGACCACGTTCTGCCAGGCGCGACAAAGCTTGATCCACCGCGGCGCGATTGCCGAGGTAAAGCAAGCTCTTGGCCGCGACTGGGGTGCCTTCTGGTAGCCCCTTCGCGTGTGCAAGAATCTGTTCCGTCAACCGTTGCTTTGGCTATTCTCCTGTCAGAAATATACGCAGTTTTCTGACAGAACACAACGAGCGGTCAAGCGGGAAAGCCTCCCCTGCGCCCGAGGTCCGCCGTCTCGCCCGACCCCTTCTGCGGGACCGGCTGCCCCGCAACGCCCCGCCAGAGTGAGTGCGGACGGTTTCCCGTGACGGGTTAAGGGCTGGGAGAGAGGGCTTCCGGCGCCCGTCATGGAGATCATCCACGACCCAGGTGGAAATTCTGCATGCCGCTAGCGATCGCGCCGGTGGCTACAAAGTGGATGCGAGTCGCGGCGAGCGGATCGGCCGGGTGGTCCTCGGAGTGGTTCTCGCGGCCAGCAGACGAGCGTTACCTATCCCTGTCGGACCTCTACGCCGCTGCTCGTGGGCGAAGCGAGCGCAGCCGGACCCGGACGGTCGAAAGCGCAGCGATCCGTGTGGAAGCCAGCCGTGCCGACGCCGAGCGTCTGGCGCTGCTGTTGCCCGGCTCCGATGCGCCGATCGCTCCAGCCTGGTCGGGCCGCCGGCAACCTATCTGCGCCAGCTCCCGGCGCCCCTTGCCAGTACGCGGCCTCGCGCTTCGCGCATGAGGCGGCGCCGGCGCTGACCCGATGCGGGTCCTGCTGGCATTCCTGCAGCGCTGGCGGATCACACTGCGTTGTCGTTGGTAACTATACAATGCGCACCGCCTATTACTGAAGAATTTTTGTTTCGATAGCATCATTTAAGATTTCGAATTGCAGTAGCGGCGCCACGGTTTTTACTCGCGGCTGCCAAAACTTTCGATTTAGGCATATTCGCTAATTTATCGGCCTTCCCCAGCAGCGCCTTCGTCGCCTCCGCCCCGCCGGGCTGGCCCAGGATCTTGACGATATCGTCCTTGCTGAGCTTCTGGCCGCTGAACTCCAGCGCCGCCAGCGCCTCTGCGCTTTGTCCCATTAACGCCTTCACCGCCTGCGCTGCGCCATTATTCCCCAGGATCTTGAGAATATCGTCCTTGCTGAGCTTCTCGCCGCCGAACTCCAGCGTGGCCAGCGCCTCGTCTAGCAGCGCCTTCACCGCCTGCGCCGCACCAGCATTGGCCAGGATCGTGACGATATCGTCCTTGCTGAGCTGCTGGCCGCTGAACTCCAGCTTGGCCAGCGCCCGCGCGTTGTCGAGCAGCGCCTTCACCGCCTGCGCCGAACCACCATTGGCCAGGATCGTGACGATATCGTCCTTGCTGAGCTGCTGGCCGCTGAGCTCTAGCTCCGCCAGCCCCCGCGCGTTGTCGATCAGCGCCTTCACCGCCTGCGCCGCACCATTATTGGCCAGGATCTTGACAATATCGTCCTTGCTGAGCCTTTGGCCGCTGAACTCCAATTGCACCAGCGCCTTTGCCTGGTCCAGCAGCGCCTTCACGGCCTGCGCCGCGCCACCGGTGCGCAGAACCTTGACGATATCGTCCTTGCTGAGCTTTTGGCCGCTGAACTCCAGCGCCGCCAGCGCCTTTGCGCTTCCTCCCATCAGCGCCTTCACCGCCTGCGCTGCGCCCTTATTCCCCAGGATCTTGAGAATATCGTCCTTGCTGAGCTTCTGGCCGTTGAACTCCAGCTCCGCCAGTTCCTGCCCATTGTACAGCAGCGCCTTCACTGCCTGGGCCGCGCTGCTGCAGACCAGGATCTTGAAAATATCGTCCTTGCTGAGCTTCTGGCCGCTGAGCTCCAGCGTCACCAGCGCGTTTGCGTTGTCCAGCAGCGCCATCACCGTCTGCGCCGCGCCGGCATGGCCCAGGATCTTGACGATATGGTCCTTGCTGAGCTTCTGGCCGCTGAACTCCAGATCCGCCAGCGCCTTTGCGTTGTCGAGCAGCGCCT